>VMSQ01000098.1 GCA_013792055.1 Desulfobacteraceae bacterium | reverse complement strand
TCATTTGCGCCACCCGAGAGAGTAACGCCGACACTTGTTATTAAAACTCCGGTTCCCCATTTGTAGAGGCCAGGAGCGAGTGTCATCCCGCTAATATCTCCGGCGCCCAGTTCAGTAGCATCGGGTAATGTCCGTCCAGCGGCGTCGGTGTACGCGGTTTCCATGTCGCTTACAGCCGTGGTCATTTTAGCTGGAGTGGGAACTGCATAGTCGGCTGCATATACTTTTCCAGTAACCAGGGATGATGGGTCTGATGTTGAAAATTGATTCGTGGAATCCAGTATTAACCCAAAGCCAGTGATGGCAGTGGCGGCGATTGGGCTCACTCCAATATCTCCAACAATTGAGGTGGTCCCTGTGGTTGTGATTCCTGATTTTGATAGAATCACGAAATTGCCGGCCGACCCAAGGTCTACTGGCGCTTGAGCTGCCATTGCCGGCACTGCTGGCACCAGACTCAGGCTCAGCGCCAGTGCAAACAAAATACTAAAAATTTTCTTTTTCATCTTTTTCACCTTTCTCCTTTTTTTTTCACCTTTGAACGGTTCTTCGTTTACTTCGGCCCCTTGACAGTTCCTCCTGACCGTCAATGTACAGACCCCTTTATTTTCCATTATGCATCTTAAGCATGTGTGTTACCTCCTCTCTTATAGTTGCTTATAGTTGCAAACCTGATGGCCTGTCACTGAAGGAGTATTACAACTATCGTGCCAGAGGAGAACTGCGGATTCTGCGAGAGTAAGGGCTTGATTGTGCAGGATAAAATGGAGAGAATGCAACGGAGGTATAAGGGTAAACTGTCAGAGGTGGCCGTCGTATTTAACAGAACCGTCAAATATGAAGACCCCTCGGTGAGACAAACAGTTGCAACCCTTATCTGTCTTTCATGTATTAACGGCGGATGCCGTATTTCCGCATTCGGCCGCGAAGAGTGCTGGGGTTGAGACCAAGGATTACCGCTGCCCCGGTTTCCCCCTCGATTCGCCAACCGGTTTTCTGGAGCACCTGGAGGATATAATCGTGTTCCATCTCGCCAAGGGCTTTGCCGTCGTCCCGCGCCTCCTGTTCCCCGGCCTTCCGGGAATTCTCGAACCGGTCCAACACCTGCAGCGCGGTCCCCTGGCTCGTGATCACCGCCCGCTCGATGACACTCTCCAACTCGCGCACGTTGCCGGGCCAGTGGTAGTCCTGGAGGGTGTTCAGGGTGTCTTTCGACACGGTCTCGATCTTCTTTCCTGTTTTCTTGTTGAATTTGGCGACAAAAAAATTGACGAGCAGTGGGATGTCTTCCTTGCGCTGCCGGAGCGGCGGGATCGTGATGGGGAAAACATTGAGCCGGTAGAACAGGTCTTCCCGGAATCTGCCCTTCCGGATCTCTTCCTCCAAATTCCGGTTGGTGGACGCGATGATCCGCACATTGACCTTGATGGTTTTGGGGCCGCCCAGCCGCTCAAACTCGCCGTCCTGGATGACCCTGAGCAGCTTGGTCTGAAGATCCATCGGCATCTCGCCGATCTCGTCGAGAAACAGGGTGCCGTTGTCGGCAAGTTCGAAGCGCCCCATCTGCCGGGCATCGGAGCCGGTGAACGCCCCCTTTTCCCGGCCGAAGAGCTCACTTTCGATGAGGTTAGCCGGCAGCGCCGTGCAGTTGACCGTTACCATCGGCCGGTCCTTGTGGGCGCTCCTGCTGTGAATAGCGCGCGCCACCACTCCTTTGCCGGTGCCGGTCTCGCCGAGGAGGAGAACGGTCGTGTCCTGGGGCGCCACCTGCTCGACCCTGAAGAACACCTGCACAAGGGCATTGCTTCGCCCTATGATCTCGCCGAAGTTGAATTCCCGATCGATATCCTGCTGCAGATAGATATTCTCAGCCTGGAACCGGTCCTTTAACTGCTTGATCTCCGCATATGCGCTCTGGAGTGATTTTTCTGCCCCTTTGCGCTCCTCAATTTCCTGCGAGAGCTGCTCGTTCGCCCTGAGCAGCTCGCCAGTCCGTTCCTGCACCGTCTGTTCCAGCACCTTGTTGTAATTCTCGATTTTCTTGTACAACAGCCGCACTTCCAGCAGGTTGTGAATACGCGTCTGTACTTCAACCAGATCAAACGGTTCAGGCCGTAGAGATGGGTCTCCTCGACGGCGATGGCGTCCGCGGAGCGGGGCAGGCCGTCGAGCAGGGACATCTCGCCGCAGAAATCGCCGGTGG
>VMSQ01000062.1 GCA_013792055.1 Desulfobacteraceae bacterium | reverse complement strand
TAAAGGCTTCAAGAAAAGATATAATCGGGGCGTAAAAAATTCCATAGAACAGTGTAATAACGAGCATTAACCAGAAATCAGTGGTATAAAGATAACATGTCCATATTCCTGCGCTTACGAAATTGCATAAAATATATATCGGTCTCCTGATTTGAAAACGATCCGCCAGAGCCCCCCAAAATAATGGAAACAAAACTATCGTCACAGTTCTAAGGGCAGACAGGAGCCCTATTTGAAAACCGGTAAAATCAAGATGGTAACAGTATAGATTAAAATAGGGCAAAAAAATGCCCATAATGCCAAAATATAAAAAATACTGAGAACCGATTATGAATCTGAATGAATCCCTGGGGCCTTTAATCATATTTTTGCAATACGGCATTTCCATATAAAACGCAATCCATTCTATCTATAGATATTTTCTTTACAATTTACCTTTATCGTGATAGTCATATTTGTGTAAACATGATGGACAAACATTTATAATAAGCCGTAACAAGCAGGAGCCAAAATGGATTATATCAAAATAAGATTTGGTGAGGATTTTGATGAATTAGGTTCCAAAATCGAAAAAACCATTGAGGACATGTTCAGATCTATGAATCCTGTTTTTTCTCTTTCCGATTCTACATGGAAGCCTCAAATGGATATTTATGAGATTCCTGGAGAAATAATTATTATAGCTGAAATTGCAGGAGTCAATAAAGAGAACATAGATGTAGAAATTAGCAGCAAAGCCGTCAAAATTTATGGGCATCGTACTGAATTGCCGCGCGTAGAAAACATAAAATACAGATTAGCGGAAATCCAGTATGGTCAATTTGAACGCATCCTTTTTCTTCCTGCCCCAATTGATACCGATAAGGTGACGGCATCATATCTAAACGGCTTTCTTCAGATCAGGCTTGCCAAGCTGCAGCCCGCTACCATACACAAGGTGCCGATCACTGATGGATAAGTGATTCCCAATTAAAGTTTTAAGAAACAGACTCCGGAGGTATCCATGACAGATAACCAACCATCATTGGACTTTGAAAGTAGAAAACTCCCGGAAATACTTTCTATTCTTCCTTTATTTGATGCTACTCTATTCCCAAAAATGGTTGTGCCAGTTATTATAATGCAACGCGAATCCATTCAACTGGTAGATGAAGCAATGTCCAAAGATAGAACAATCGGACTTATTCTATCCAAGAGTTCGGAAATAAAAACCAAATATACTCCTGACGATCTATATAAATTCGGCACAACCGCACTTATCCTTAAAATGGCAAAAATCGAAGACAATAGGGCACAATTACTTGTACAAGGTTTGGGCCGATTCAAAATAAAAGATTTTATAAAAGGAAAACCTTACCTGCAGGCCAAGGTAGAAAATCTTCAGGATATAGAAACAAAAAGCAAGAAAATCGATGCCCTTATATCCAACCTTATAAGCCTGTTCACCAAAGTTGTCGAATTCTCTCCGGGATTATCACCTGACATTCTTTCTATGGCGAAATCAATCCAGATGCCGGGCATTCTCGCAGACATGATTGCTTCGATCATAAATTCAACATTAGAAGAAAAACAAAAAGTTTTAGAAACCCTGGACATAAAAAACCGACTGCAAGAAGTTACACGTCTTGTTAATTATCAGTTGGAAGTTCTTGAACTTGGAAACAAAATACAGTCCCAGGTCAAGGGCGATATGGATAAAAAGCAGAGAGAATATTATCTCCGCCAGCAAATGGAAGCCATCAAGGAAGAACTCGGCGAAAAAGATGAAACAAGTGTTGAAATTGAAGAATACAAGGCTAAAATTAAAGAAAAAAATCTTCCTGAAGAAGCGCTTAAAGAAGCTGAACGTGAAATTAGCCGCCTGTCACGAATGCACCCCTCTTCTTCCGAATATACTGTGGCATCAACATACCTTGACTGGCTGACATCACTACCCTGGAATGAAAGCACAGAAGACAAGTTGGATATAAAAAAGGCCAGAAAGATTTTAGATGATGATCATTACGGGCTAAAGAAACCAAAAAAACGTATTATAGAATTTCTGGCTGTACGAAAGCTCAAACCTGAATCAAAAGGCCCAATCCTTTGCTTTGCAGGTCCTCCCGGCACAGGAAAAACATCTCTCGGCCGTTCAATAGCCAGGGCTTTAGGCCGAAAATTTTTCCGCATCTCACTTGGCGGTCTAAGGGACGAGGCTGAAATCAGAGGACACAGGCGAACCTATGTCGGCGCTCTTCCAGGGCGCATTATTCAGGGAATCCGGCGCTCAGGGTCTAATAATCCGGTCTTTATGCTGGACGAAATAGACAAGGTCGGAAGCGATTTTCGCGGTGATCCATCTTCGGCTCTGCTGGAGGTTCTTGATCCAGAGCAAAACTTTTCTTTTTCAGATCATTACCTTGATGTGCCGTTTGATCTGTCAAAAGTCATGTTCATTACCACTGCAAATATTTTACACACAATACCTCCGGCCCTGCGAGACAGGATGGAAGTCTTGGATCTGCTGGGCTACACTCTGGATGAAAAAATTAAAATCGCAAACCACTTTCTCATACCTCGCCAGCGCGAAGCACATGGTCTCAATCCGTCTCAGATATCTTTCACAAATGCTTCAATAAAAAATATAACCACAGGCTACACAAGGGAAGCGGGTTTAAGAAATCTTGAACGCGAAATTGCAACCATCTGCCGGGGTGTTGCAACACAAATTGCCGAGGGTGATATAAAATCAGCAAAAATCAATGTAAAAGATATTTACAGATTTCTCGGTCCTGTCAACTATACCTTCGAAGTCAGAGCAAGACCTTCTAAACCGGGTATAGCCATGGGGCTTGCATGGACGCAAACAGGAGGCATGTTACTCTTTATCGAAGCCACATCCATGAAAGGGAAAAAGGGCCTTATTTTAACCGGTCAGCTTGGGGATGTTATGAAGGAATCCGCAACAGCAGCTTTGAGTTTCATTCGTGCAAATGCTTCTAAAATCGGAATCTCCGAAGATTTTTTTGATAAAATTGATATACATATACACATACCGGCAGGAGCCATACCTAAAGACGGCCCTTCTGCCGGTGTCACCATACTTACAGCCCTTGTATCTCTTCTGACCAATAAAACAATAAAAAAAGACCTTGCCATGACCGGTGAAATTACCCTGAGAGGTCGGGTATTGCCGGTTGGAGGCGTAAAGGAAAAGGTTCTTGCCGCCCACCATGCAGGGATTAAAACCATTATCATGCCAAAGTGGAACAAGAAGGATTTAGAAGAAGATATGCCGGAAAAGGTAATGAAAGAGATTCAATTTCACTTTGTTGATGAAATGATGGAAGTACTGAAAATTGCTATAGGAAAGTAACCAACCGTGAACCGTGAACCGTGAACCCGACAACCTGAGTATTTACCATTTTTTTTCTTCCGTTACTTTCCTTGCTGTTTTCGGTCTTTTGCTTTTTCTACTACATGGATGTGCCACAATAGAATCACCCCCTCCACAATCAAAAACTTCCCCGACATTCAGGCCTTACAAAGTAATGGGCGAGTGGTATCAGCCGCTGCAGCACGCAAGGGATTTCGTGCAGGTTGGAAAGGCATCCTGGTATGGCGAAAAGTTTCATGGCAGAAAAACCGCAAACGGTGAAATCTATGATATGTATGCTATCTCTGCCGCCCATAAAACTCTGCCGATTGGGACATATGTAAGGGTGCACAATCTTATCAACAAAAAAGAAATTGTAGTCAGAATCAATGACCGCGGGCCATTTGTCCGCGGCAGAATAATCGATCTTTCCTATGCTGCAGCACAAAAAATCGACTTGGTGGGTCCTGGTACGGCAGAGGTTAAAATAGTAGCCCTGGGAGTTGCCGAAAAATCTGAACCCCAAAACGATAACCGCCGGACTTATGTCCCTGTAAACTATTATGCAGGGAATTTTACATTCCAAGTCGGCGCATTTCGCGACCGGCAAAATGCTGAAGGGTTCAGGGAAAAACTTGCTCAAAAATACAAAAACGCTCACATAACAACTTATGATGGCGGTGATACAATCTACTACAGGGTACGGCTTGGGAAATGCTCAAATCTTGAGCAGGCAGCAGAGTATGAAAAATATCTTAATAAAAACGGATTTGATGATGCATTTATTGTTGCAGAATAGAAGATGACGTAATATTTTGGTTTCGCAAAAAGTCGAAAAATACCATTTCCGTCATTCCGGCGAAAGCCGGAATCCAGTCCTTTCAAGCAGTTGCATACCATCTGGACTCCGGTTTTCACCGGAGTGACGATTTTTTTTACGAGTTCATCAATAGTAAGGCTTTTTGAGAATATAACCGCTCTTGCGTAGCCAGTTTGTTTCATATTATCTAAAGATTACCTAATGACGAAAAAAAAATTGCTGAAAAATGTGGTTTTTCTGGACAGAGACGGCGTTATAACCAGGGATTCTCCTGATTACATAAAGAGCTGGGCGGAATTCGAGTTCCTTCCCGGCAGCATTGATGCGATAAAACTTCTTAACTTAAACGGCTTTGTCGTTATTATAATTACGAACCAGTCAGTTATAAACCGAAACATGATATCATTAGACGACCTTGAATATATTCATTCCATGATGAAGTCAGCGTTCAAGTCGGGCGGAGGAGAGATAAAAGACATATTTTATTGCCCCCATATCCCCGAAGACAGATGCGACTGCCGCAAACCAGAGCCGGGATTAATTCACAAAGCCCAAAAAATATACGATATTGATCTTGCGAATTCTGTTATGGTAGGCGACAGCGTAAGGGATATTATGTGCGCCCGCAATGCAGGATGCGGTCACAGCATTCTGGTAAAAACAGGGAACGGAGTTGATGCTGAAAAAATCCTTGCACAAAAAAAGATTTTCCCCGACCACGTGGCTGAAGATATTTTAGATGCAGCCAAATGGATAGTTAGCCAATTGAAGATTGAATATTGAAAATTGAAAATTTAAGGAATCTTATCAATTTTAATTAAAATAATAGCGCGAAGCAATACCACAAATCTTCAATCTTTAATCTTCAATTTGGTTCCGGTTTATCCGGCTTAGGTTTGATGAAAATGAACCCTTCCCTTCCCTTAACTGCCCTTGAAGGCAAGCTCGAACAAATTACATATTTCAACAAAGAAACCCTTTATACCATTGCAAAATTAAAAACCGGCAATACAGACAATCTTGTTACGGTTGTAGGTTTCATGGGAGGAGTAAGTCCGGGCGAAGCGCTAAGAATAAAGGGGACATGGGAAACCCATCCCAAATACGGACAGCAGTTCAGAATCAAATCCTATGATGTAACTCTGCCAGCATCTGTTGAAGGAATAAGGGACTACCTTCAATCAGGTATTATCAAAGGAATAGGCCCAATGATGGCGAGCAGAATGGTGAAGCGCTTCGGAGCCGACACCCTGAATGTAATAGAGAACTGCCCGGAAAAACTGCTTGAAGTAGAAGGAATAGGAAAAACAAAGGCAACCTCTATCAGCAATGCATGGAAGAATCATCATGCGATAAGAAGTTTAATGCAGTTCCTTCAAGAAGCTGGAGTAAAAACCTCTTATTCCTCCATACTGCTCAAAGAATACGGCATGGATGCACTGAAAATAATACAAAGTAATCCCTATTGCCTGGCAAACGATATCCCAGGTATCGGGTTTTATGCGGCAGATACAATAGCACTTAGCCTTGGAAAATTAGAAAATGAACCGGAAAGGGTTAGAGCATGTATTATCCATCTTATGCAACAATCTACGAATGATGGCCATGTTTTCGCTTATATGGATCAACTGACTGCGCGCTGCAAAAATCTTTTTCAAATAGATTCCGAAACAACTGAAGAAGCAATAGAAGATCTTTCAGCTTCCGGAGATCTAATTATTGAAAACAAAGCAGAACTCCCGGATAAAAAAGCCGTTTATTTGAAAACACTTCACCATGCGGAAGCTGGTCTTGCAAACAGGCTTAAAGCCTTTTTGTCCGTTCCTGTTGTACCTCAAGGAATAGACTCGGAGCAAATATCAAATGAAGTCCTGAAAAAACTGGCCATAAAGCTTTCACAGGAACAGCTTAATGTTCTGGAAAAACTATTTTTTTATCGGGCAGTAATCATTACAGGAGGCCCGGGAACCGGAAAAACAACTCTGATCAGGTCGATTAATGCCGTATTTGAAGCTCTTGGAAAACAAATCAGCCTGGCTGCCCCTACAGGACGCGCGGCAAGGCGGCTGGCAGAATTAACACACAGAGATGCAAAAACCATTCACAGACTGCTTGGATATAATTTTAAAGATAATCTTTTCGACAAAAACCAGGACAACCCCCTCGATGCAGACGCAGTAATCATTGATGAAGCCTCAATGGTGGATACATATTTGATGTTTCATCTGCTGAATGCAATTCCCATGACTTCAATGCTCATAATGGTTGGAGATGTTTTTCAACTCCCATCTGTCGGCCCGGGCAATGTCCTTGACGATATGATCAAATCAGGTGTTATACCGGTTTTCTATCTTAAGAAAATTTTCAGGCAGGCCAGGGAAAGCTCTATTGTTCTCAATGCCCACAGGGTTCTGAAAGGTGAATTTCCTTTGCTTAAACATATAAATGAACCAACCGACCTTTCTGAATTTTACTTCATAGAACAGAACAATCCTGAAAAAGTTCTTTCCACAATTGTTGAACTGTGCACAAGGGCTGTTCCTGAACGCTTTGGTTTTAATCCGGTCAATGAGATCCAGGTTCTAACCCCGATGCATAAGGGCGTAGTAGGCACAATTAATCTCAATCAAATGCTGCAAAAGGCGTTAAACCCAACCCCCGTAATAATTAATGCTATAAATAATTCTTTTAAGCTTGGCGATAAGGTAATGCACCTGAAAAACAATTATCAGAAAGAAGTCTTTAATGGTGATATAGGCACTATAATATCCATTGACGGTAAAAAAGAGGAGCTTTCAGTTGACTTTTATGGAAGGACGGTAAGTTATGATTTTACGGAAACAGGTGAATTATCTCTTGCCTATGCCATATCGGTGCACAAGTCACAGGGTTCGGAATATCCTGCTGTAATTATACCTCTGATGACACACCATTATGCCCTGCTCCAGAGGAACCTTTTATACACTGCTATTACAAGAGGAGAAAAGCTGGTAATCGTGATCGGCATGAAAAAAGCGCTGGATATAGCTCTGAAAAATGACAAGCCCCGCCGGCGTCTTTCCATGTTGGCAGACAGGCTGTCAACATATAGACTTTCAGATAAATAATTTCACTGTGTTATCAGTCGTCGACGTATAACTAATACGCCTTCCTCCTTCTGGCCTTGTGAAATTATTTATCTGAAAGTCTATAGTAAATTGTAGATCCTGGTGTTTACACCCTTGACAAAATCAAACTGTTCTTGTAGAGTTTTTACTGGTGAGCGGTACAGCTTCAAGATTAAGTATCGGTTCCAGGTCTTCATTCCGAAGCGTCAAATCTTGCCTTGCGCAATAATGCGGATTATCCGTAGCGCTCTGACCTGCTTAAGCGTGCCGCTCACCACTTTCCCACACCAAGCCACCTGACAACAGCCTTCCAGCATGTCGATTTTCCAAGAGTCGGCCCAAAGATTTGACAAATGTTGAGATATCAATTACAATTTATAATCAAATTGACCGGTTTATCGCGTACGTCTTGGCAAGAAATTTGAACTTCAAAACATATGGCGAGATAGCCTTCAAGGGGGTTATGTGGTTTTCTGTTTAATATCCAAATTGTTGAACCGCAAAAGCAAGCACATTCCCCGCAGCTTGCTGCAGGGAGTTTCAAATATACAGTTAGAAAAACTGCTTTTTTGTCAATCTTTGGACAATAATCATGACATCTGTGGGAATAGTCAGAAATTATATAATAACTGGTTCGGTGAGAAAAATATAGGAACATAGCACGTTGAAAAATAAATGTTACATCATAGCTGGACCTAATGGTGCAGGAAAAACAACATTTGCTATTGAGTTCCTTCCAATTGAGGCCGAATGTCTGAACTTCATAAATGCAGATTTGATCGCTCAAGGCTTATCTCCTTTCCAACCAAACAAAATGGCCATCGAAGCAGGACGATTAATGATTCAGAATATTAATGAATGTGTTAAAAAGAGTGAATCGTTTGCTTTTGAAACAACACTTAGCGGCAAGGGATACATCAATAAAATAAGTAACTGGAAAACGAAACAATATGAAATCATAATTTATTATCTCAAGGTTCCAACAGTAAAATTCGCAATTGAACGTGTGAAGCTGAGAGTTTCCCGAGGTGGCCATAATGTCCCAGAGCAGGACATCATACGTCGATTTGAAAGAAGTTGGATCAATTTTCAACAGATATACAAACCTCTGGCTGATTCATGGATTGTGTTTGACACTTCCGGGAACCAGCCGGTTATCCTTGATGAATCGGAGCGATAAGAATGAAAAAACACAATAAGTATGCATTGATAGGGTTAAAGGCCTTAGAGCGAGCCGCTGCAAAGGTCGCGGAAAATGCAAGAAAAAATAAATATAAAATTCCTGTATGGAAAAATGGGCGTATTGAATATGAAATTCCAGGGATAATCACACAAGACAGTGCACCTGATACCAAAAGCAAGGGCGTTTAAGAAATTGTGTGGTTTTGCTAAGGTTTTTCATTTTTTTGAATTTATGTGACAGCTTTTGGCACATTGTCATGGCACATAAAAGTGTTCACGATGTTGTGGCACTCAACAACTACCCAGTAGCAAGCTTCGGGGAATTTAACCCAATAACTCACGAAAATCTGTGTAACCTGCCCGCTTGTGCCTCCCTGCCCGCAATGCTTCGCAACGCGAGGCAGGCGGGGCAGTGGCAGGCGGGTCTGTGTAATCTGTGGATTAAAAAGCTGCCTTAACTTTTCATCGGTTATAACCTAAATTGAGCATGAACAGCTATAAAATTATAGATACACACTCCCATCTTTGCGATCCCATTTTTGACTCTGATCGGGCGGAAGTTATTGAAAGGGCTATGAATGCCGGTGTATCTGCAATTTTCACGGTGGGGGAAAACCTTTCAGATGCAATGCTTAATATTGAACTGGCAGAAAAATACCCCGAACTCATGCCGGCAGCAGGGTTATATCCGACCTGTCTTGATATAGATCAGGCTGAAGCCCTGGCGAGTTTTATTCGCAGAGAAAAAAACAATTTGATTGCAATAGGAGAAGTCGGTCTGGACTTCTGGGTAGTAAAAGAAGAATCAGAAAGAGATATTCAAAGAAAAATTTTTAGCGATTTCATTGAACTTTCAATAGAGCTTGGTTTGCCTGTCAATGTTCATTCCAGGTCTGCCGGCCGGCATGCTGTCGAAATGTTACTTGAACATGGCGCACAAAAGGTGCAGCTCCACGCATTTGATGGCAAAGCATCTGCTGCAATGCCTGCTGTAGAAGCAGGATATTTTTTTTCGATTCCACCGTCTGTAGTTCGATCAAGGCAAAAACAAAAACTCGTAAAGCATCTCCCCATTTCCTGTCTCCTGGTTGAAACCGATAGTCCGGTACTTGGGCCATATCCAAAAAAACGGAATGAACCATCCAACGCAGTAATATCAATTGATGCTATAGCTGAAATAAAAAATATAAGAAGAGAAGAAGTAATTGAGACGGTTTTTGAAAACACCTGCCGCCTGTATGGTAAACTTAACCTCTAATATGAAAACGTTCTTAATCTGTCATCGCGGGGCACTTGGTGACTTTATACTCACCTGGCCAGCCATCCATTGTTTACGAAAAATTTTGCCGGATTACCTTTTTAAAGGTATTGGCCGCCCGGAATATATGCGTTTAGCCATTAATCTCGGCTTGCTTGATTCATTCGTAAATATGGATTCCTCAAAATTGCTTGATCTATTCAATGGAAAAGCGATTCCTCCTGAGATAGGCCATCCAAACGGCGCCGTACTCTGGCTGTCATCCGGGCAGGATATGGTGAATCTTCTAAAAAAACATGCTTCGCTGCCGGTTGTATTAATTGCCCCATTTCCAGCCAAGCAGATGCCTGTAGCACTTTACCACTGTCAATCCATGCAAGCGCATTTTCCTGTTACTATTCCTAAAAACCTCTCTGATTGTTTTCCTCTAAGGACAAAAAAAGGCAACTATGCTCTAATTCATCCCGGAAGCGGAAGCCCTGCCAAAAACTATTCACCACAATTTTATCTGAATCTTGCTGATGAATTGGAACGATTTGGATATCAAAAGACAGGCTTTGTCGCAGGGCCTGTTGAAAAAACAACCATAACTGCTGAAGATTTTACAGGCAGATGGGTGGAATGGCCGGAAGATGTTGAAAAACTGGCCAATTTGCTTGACGATGCATCTCTTTATATCGGAAATGATTCAGGAGTAAGCCACCTTGCAGGGATTCTTGGAGTGCCTGCAATTGTTTTTTATAAAACCACTGATCCGAAAATATGGGGAGTTCTGGGCAGAAAGGTGGCCCACATTAAAGCCGGTAATGAAAAATCTGCTTTGAATAAAGTTCTAAAACTTTTAGAATCAAAAATATGGGTAACACTTTAGCGCTTTTAAATATTATTTTTGGGACAGGATTTAAATTATCGAAACTTTTCCTGTTAATCCAAATCAAAATCCTTATACCTTGATACACACCTTCTTAATGTTGTGATTATATTTTGTGATTTACTGGATAGCTACAATGAGAGTTGGCTTTGTTTGTGCACTTTAAATAAAATCTTGTTTATCCTGTTATCCTGTCAGATTCTTTTTCAAAAGGCTAAGTTGTTACAAATATGGGAAAACGTATAAAATGCCTGGTGCTCAAATTTAACAGAGAATATACATTCTTGACAATTAAAACTCAGATGTGTTTTTTATCTAATAGAGACTTATGATTAAATCAGGGCACGGAGTTTCACTGAAAATTGTAAACAATGAGGAAAATGCATGGATGAATT
>VMSQ01000038.1 GCA_013792055.1 Desulfobacteraceae bacterium | reverse complement strand
TATGTGGCGTTTCGTTTCCTTCATCTGAATAGAAATGGAATCTGAAGGAACCTATTTTCATGACCGTTGGCATAACAAAATAATATAATATCTAATTTTTTATTACAAGTGATTTTTAATATCCGCAGACCCGCCTGCCACTGCCCCGCCTGCCTCGCGTTGCGAAGCATTGCGGGCAGGGAGGCACGAGCGGGCAGGTTACCACAGTATGATCTTCCGGAGCTACCCCGGTTAAATACGCCCCAGTACGATTTTTCGGACCTACGGGGTAAACTTTGCTGTCCTTCGGCCCCGGTTAAATGGCCTTGCAGGATTTAACAGGATAAAAATTGAACGGGGCACGGCGGGGCAGGCATGGATTTAGGAACTCTGTCCACGAATGTCATGAATGGGACACGAATTAATTGACACCGATATCATAAAGGTATTATAAGAGAAATTTTTCAGGAGGACTTGTGATGATTCTAATGGATCGAATTGAGCTTAATCCAAGAGTTTGCAATGGAGGGCCTGTGATCAAAGGGACACGGATTCCTGTATTTTTACGCCTCCATTCTTTAGAGCAATTCAAGAATCATCTTGTCATACTTTCGCCAAAGCGTGCAAAATGGGTTCATACGGCTTAATTCCCGCTTCAAGATAAATCAAACCGAATCCACAGATTGCGCAGATTACACAGATTGAAAAACAAAAATGATCCGCAGATTAATAACAGCCCCGATGAAATAAAAACGAAAAGGGCCCAGTTAAATGGCCTTGAAAGATTAACGGGATAAAAATTTCACGGGGCAAGCATTTGAAATCTTTTGTAAAAAATCAGGCTTTGCTTATGCTTATGGCCAGAATTGAAAAATATGAGGCGGAGAACAAGCGTTTCGAGGCAAAATATCATATGCCCTTTAAGGCGTTTCAGGCAAAAGTTGAAGGGTTGCAAAACGAGGAGGTGTTCATGGAGGATGACGATTACTTAGACTGGCGCTTTGCAAAAGAAGCGATTGATGGACTTAAGAAACAAAAACGGGAATTGGAATATGCTTGATCTAATCGCCAGGTTCAAGCATGTTGTTAAGTCGTTCCATGTCTCCCTATATGAGCAAGAAGGAGAGATTCTTAGATTCAAGTCATAACTGACTTTCACCAATGATTCCAAGCTGTTCATAAAAGAATATATTTTTGAGAATAAAGAGAGAAAGTATGCCTATCATTGAACAGATACCTCTGGAAATTTAATCTGTCGTTGGGACAACGCGAATCATTGGCCAGGGATTTCGACTTTTCCGCACCACAAACACACCGGGAATGAAGTATTTGAATCAACAGAAACATCTGTTGGTGATGTGTTGAATAGTATCAGCGAGAAATTGGAAGATAAACCTGAAGGCTGATTTGGGTAAGATTAATTTGGAATGAATATTCTTGTAACCGGAGCAAACGGCTTTATCGGCCAGGCATTATGCGAAAGGCTAATAGCTGATGGATACCAGGTGCGTGGAGCAGAGAGCAGAGAGCAGAGAGCAGAGAGCAGAGAGGGAAGAGCGGCTCTGCCTTCAGGGGTTGAAGGAGCGATGGTCGGGAATATCGGCTCTGAAACTGATTGGTCTGATGCTCTTCCGGTATTGAGGGTATTGTTCACTTAGCTGCCCTGGTGCATGTCATGCGCGAGAGCGCTGCTGATCCGCTTGCTGCGTTTAGGGAAGTTAATGTTGATGGGACTAAAGGCCTTGCGATTGCGGCTGCGAATGCCGGCGTTAAACGTTTTGTCTATATAAGCTCGGTGAAGGTTAATGGGGAAGGGACGGGGGCCGGAGGACGGAGGTCAGAGGTCAGAGGTCAGGAAAAGATAGGAAACAAGGAGCAGGGGGCAGGGAACAGGAGACAGGGAATAGGGGGCAGAGATCAGAGATCAGAAGTCAGAGGTCAGGAAAAGATAGAAGTCACCCCGGTTGAATTTCCCTGGGGGAGCCCTATTCAACTGGGTAAAGAGGTCAGCCTCCGGCCCATAGGGGCCTACGCCCCGGTGGGAGGGCAGGAAGGTGAGCTGAAAGAGGCTTTTTCTGAGAAGGATGTTCCTGACCCGCTGGATCCGTACGCTGTTTCTAAATGGGAAGCAGAGCATGTTTTGCGTGATGTTGCGGCAGATACAGGGATGGAGGTGGTTGTTTTGAGGCCACCGATAGTTTATGGCCCAGGGGTCAGGGCTAATTTTTTACGCCTGCTCAAAATGGTGAAGCTTGGGATTCCTTTGCCTCTTGCAAGCATTAAAAATCGCCGTAGTTTGATCTATGTGGGCAATCTAATTAGATGCTATTGTTACCTGTCTTGTGCATCCGAAGGCTGCTGGGGAGACCTTTCTGGTAAGCGATGGTCAGGATGTATCTACTCCCGAACTTATTCGGCTGATGGCAGGGGCTTCAGGACGGCGCGCATTAATGCTGCCGGTTCCGGTTTGGGTGATGCGGATGGCCGGAAGAATTATAGGCAGATCTGAAGAACTTGAAAGACTTTTTAGGTCGTTGACGGTTGATATTTCTAAAATCCGTAGTGACTTGAACTGGAATCCTCCTTACTCGATGGATGAGGGACTTAAGGAGACT
>VMSQ01000030.1 GCA_013792055.1 Desulfobacteraceae bacterium | reverse complement strand
TTGTGAAATTAATTATCTGAAAGTCTATAGATTTTGAATGATGATTATGAAATATTCTTTTTTAGATAAACGTTTATATGAAATAAAAGACAAGGTTGTTTCAGGAGAACGTCTTGGCTTTGAAGATGGTATTGCCCTTTATAAAAGCAATGATCTGATCGGCGTAGGACATTTGGCAGATTATGTTCGCCGCAAACATCATGGTAACAGAGCCTTTTATGTTTACAACCAGCATTTAAACTTCACAAATATCTGTTCGAACAGATGTCTGTTCTGCGCATTTTCAAGAAAAGATGGAGAAAAGGATGCCTTTACTCTCTCCATCGATGATGTACGGACAAGACTTATGGAACGTATTGATGAACCTGTCCGTGAATTACATGTTGTTGGAGGGCTCAACCCTTCCCTTTCATTTGACTATTATATCGAATTGCTCAATACCATCAAAGAAGTACGTCCTGATTCAACAATTAAAGCTTTTACAGCAGTAGAAATAGACTATATTGCCAGAATCGGCGGCTTATCAATAGAAAAAACAATTGCCAAATTAAAAAAGGCCGGACTTGAAATGATCCCGGGCGGAGGCGCTGAGGTCATGAGCGACAGAGTCAGGAAAAAGCTTTTCTCAAGAAAAATAGACAGCAACAGATGGCTTGAAATAATGGAAGCTTTACACAGTGCAGAATTAACATCAAATGCAACAATGCTTTATGGCCATATAGAAACACTTAATGAACGCGTCGATCACCTTATAAAATTAAGAGAACTTCAGGATAAAACAGGAGGATTTACAGCATTTATCCCTCTTGCCTTTCACTCACAAAATACAAGGCTGTCGCATCTCCCAAGCACAACAGCATTCGACGATTTAAAGAACATAGCCTTGGCGCGTCTTATGCTTGATAATTTCAGCCATATAAAGGCCTACTGGGTAATGATAGGCGAAAGTCTGGCACAGGTGGCTCTTTCATTTGGGGCCGATGATCTGGATGGTACAATAATTGAAGAAAAGATCACGCATATGGCAGGAGCAAAATCAGCAAAAGGTTTAACTCGCAGTCAGATGGAACGCCTTATATCTTCTGCCGGTTTCACACCGGTTGAGCGTGATTCTTTTTATAGAGTTTCAGATAAATAATTTCACTGCGTTATCAGTCGTCGACGTATAACTAATACGCCTTCCTCCTTCTGGCCTTGTGAAATTATTTATCTGAAACTCTATATCAAATATACTTTAATTAAAAAAACTGTGGAACGTGAACCTTAGTAGTTACAAAATATGAATTATTTAGACAAAATAATAGAAAAAGCAGCAGCAAACGAGCGTATAGACTCATCAGAAGCACTTGCATTGCTTAACAATGCTGAACTTCTTACGCTGGCCGATCTGGCAAATAAGAAAAGACAAACCCTGAATCCCGAACCCATTGTTACCTTTGTGGTTGATAGAAATATAAACTATACCAACATCTGTATTTCAGGGTGCCTGTTCTGCGCATTTTACTGTCCTCCGGGCCATGCCAATGCTTATGTAATATCAAAAGAAGAATTGAAAGAAAAAATCGAAGAAACTCTGTCTCTCGGAGGAACTCAGATTCTTCTTCAGGGTGGACTCAATCCTTCACTCTCGCTTGATTACTACATTGATCTTTTAAAATTTATAAAAGACTCTTTCCCTATTCATATACATGGGTTCTCTCCACCCGAGATAGCCTTTATAGCGGAAAAATCCTCCCTGTCCCTAAAAGATACCATAAATAGACTCATCGATGCTGGGCTGGGCTCAATCCCCGGTGGCGGCGCTGAAATACTTGTGGATGAAATCAGGGAAAAAACATCTCCAAACAAATGCTCGGCTGATGAATGGCTGGAAGTCATGAAGACCGCTCACGATTGCGGACTTAGAACAACCGCCACAATGATGTTCGGACATATGGAAAAGCCTGAACATATAATTGAACATCTAATGAAAATCCGCAATCTGCAGGATAATACAGGCGGTTTTACCGCATTTATCCCCTGGACATTTCAGCCTGACAATACTCGTATAAAAGTAGAAAAAACCACGTCTGTAGAATATCTCAGAGTGCTTTCTGTCAGCAGGTTGTTTCTGGATAACATACAGAACATACAGGCTTCATGGGTGACACAGGGAGACAAGATCGCCCAGATAGCGCTTGCATTCGGAGCAAACGATCTTGGCAGTACAATGATAGAAGAGAATGTCGTAGCAGCAGCAGGAATAAAGTTCAGGCTGCCAAAAAAAGAAATGATCCGCCTTATTCAGGAAGCCGGCTACACAGCAGCACAAAGGGATTGCTTTTATAATATTATTAAAAGTTGTTAGGCCGCATTTATCATGAGCTCTCCTGTAATACACAAAGCCAAATGGGTTGTTATCGACCCGTGGACAATTATTAATGACGGTTATATCAGGGTTGAATCAGGATTAATCAGGGAAATTGGAAGGGGTTCATGCAGCGGACATATTATTGATCATGGCCCTGGCGCACTTTTGCCTGTTCTTGCAAATGCACATACACATCTTGAACTCTGTGCTTTAAAAGACAAGGTTAAATATGAAAATGGTTTTAAATCATGGGTTGAAAAATTAATAGAATTACGAAACTCAGCCAGCCCGGAAACTCTTAAGACAGGCGCAATAAAAGGTTTAAAAGAACTTGCTGAATCCGGCTGCGGAGTTATTGGCGAAATTTCAACACTTGGTCTTACATGGGAAACAATTTCAAAATCAAGCCTTGCAGGTGTTTGGTTCAGGGAATTTCTTGGCAATGCTTCACCTGTAGATGATACATGTGCCAGAAAAGATTTTTTAGTAAAATCAATTGCAGCACATGCTCCACACACCCTGGCTCCAAACCGTATTGTAGAGTTAAAAGAAATTACGCGAAAAAGCAACCTCCCCTTTTCCATTCACCTGGCTGAGTCTGAAGATGAAATAGAGTTTCTGCAAACAGGAAAAGGCAAATGGGCAGAGTTTCTGTCAGAAAGAGGGATTGATTTTTCAGGTTGGAATTTGCCGGTTGAAAGCCCTGTGAAATATTTAGAACATCTTGGAGTCCTTGACGAAAACACTATGGCTGTACATCTTATCCATGCGGAAGAAAAGGATTTTGAAATACTTTTGCGCCACAATGTCCGTGTATGTCTCTGTTTAAGAAGCAACTTCAATCTTCATAACATGATGCCGGATCTTGCAGGTATGCTTAAAGCCGGAATAAAGCCCTGTCTTGGTACAGACAGCCTGGCCAGTGCGGACTCATTAAGCATATTCGATGAGATGACTTTTGTATCACAATCTTTCCCCTCTATACCGCCGGCTGAAATCCTTGCGATGGCAACAGTTAACGGTGCAAACTCTTTAGGATTTGAAGACATGTGTGGCTCCCTGACGCCGGAAAAACGCGCTGCTTTTGTTTATGCGCCGGTTGATGTATCGAGCAAATCAGAACTTTTAGAGTCAATTGTTCATGCTGACTTCAAAGGACCTTTCAAAACAATATTACAATAAATGATAGCCGTTCACGGCTTGAAACTTGAAATTGGAAAGTAGAAATTTGGGAGAGATTAAAATAGAAATTGGAAAGAACAGTACAAAAGCATGAAGGCCAAATTTGACAAACTCGTAAAAAGTCAAAAAATACCATTTCCCGTCATTCCGGCGAAAGCCGGAATCCAGTCTTTTCAAGCAGTTGCAGAGCATCTGG
>VMSQ01000327.1 GCA_013792055.1 Desulfobacteraceae bacterium | reverse complement strand
GCCGCCGGTCAAGACGTCCGCTCAGGCGAGGCGGGCGGGTCTGGACTCCGGTTTTCACCGGAGTGACGACTTTTTACGAGTTCATCATTATTAACAATAGACTATATAATAAGTCAATAAAACGATTTCTATTACAAATAAACTTGAACATATGGACTGCTCGTAGCCTGCGCATATGTAGCTGAGGTTTTCAAATTTACGAGGATATTTGGAGGGGTATAACCACAGAAAGCGGGGAATCATATTGCTATTCCCCGCTTTCAATCTCTTTAGGCCATATAGGAAAGCCACTATTAACGCACAAAGGAGAGAAAAACTGAGCGTATGTGAGTTTATATATTATAAATATTGTTACTTTTTCTTTGGATGGCATTCACCACAGGTAACAGGGCCTTTGTTTTCCTTTAAGTGACAATTTTTGCAATTTGTATGGAATGCTCTCATGGCTGACATCTTCTTGCCATCCGCTTTAAGGCTGTGACATCCGGTACAGTCACTCAACTCAGATTCATCCCATACATTCTCACCATTTTTGTAAATGTGGTGGCATTCCAGACAGTCAATCCCCAAGGCATCAGAATGAAGTGTATGAGGAAAAACAGCAGCAGGCCTTTCACGATTTACAAAGATATCATGTTGCAGTTGTTTAATATCATCCTGGGCAAATGCTGCACTAAAAAGGATGAAAGGTGCAACACAGGCAACTATTACTAAATATAGTATTATCTTATTATTATTCATCAGTACCTTCTTCTTTTGGTTTTAGATGATCCGGCACAATTGCCTGTTTGATAAGAATTGGTTTCAAGAAACTCCATTTAATACCAATTTTATAAACTTCTTCCAGATCTCTTATTGCATCCCAGCAGTTATGACACGCAGAAACAACAAACTTTGCGCCTGTAGCAAGAATCTGATCGCGTTTAACCTTGAGACCTATGTTTCTTTCCTTTCTGTAACGTCCGATACCGTTCATACCACCACCACCGCCACAACAGAAGTTGAGTTCACGGTTCGGTTGCATTTCCCGGAAATCCTCTGCAATATAACCCATAATCTTTCTGGTAACATCAGATAGACCAGCATTCCTTACGTAATTGCATGGGTCCTGCAATGTAACTGGTTCTTTAATCTTTTTTGCTGGATCCAGCTTAAGCTTTCCATTCTCAAGAACTTCCAGAACCCATTCAACATAATGCAAAGATGGTACAGGTGTATTGCCTGATGGAAGGCCAGCCCAGTACGGCCCTTCGGTAATCGTGGCCCGGTGCATATGGCCACACTCTGTACAAACCATTCTGTTTGGTTTCAGCCTTTCCATTGCTTCGTAGACCCATTCAACCTGCTGCTTGCAGCATGCCCAGTCACCGGCAAACATGGCCAAACTCGTCGATTCCCATCCTTTGCTGGGAACAGTCCAGTTTTCTCCGGTCAGGTGGAAAAGAATCGCAGCTTCGGCAATATCTTCCGGATAATGTTTTACTTCGCGCGCGTTAATTGTGTACATTATGTCGGCATTGGGCTTGTCAACAGGAATGTTCAAGCCGGGCCAGTCATCTTCATTTTCCTCTGCCATCCATGCACAGGTCTCAGTAAAATCGTCTACTGTTATATCCATCTGGGCATTGTATAACCAGTGCATTCCAGAACCGATTTTCATTTCATGAGGAACAAAACCCTGAGAAAAGCAGAGCCCTCTCGTATACCCGAACATAACGCCCATATCTATTCCATGAGGACAAAACTGCCCGCATCGGTTGCAGCAGGTGCATTTACCCCATGCTGTATCCATACAATTCATCATGAATTCAGTATCTACATCCCCGTTTCTTTTTACGATTTCACCAAGTGTGGATTGAATTTTATAGGAAGGGACCTGTTTGGGATCCCGGTCATTTGCAAGATAAAAGAAACAGGTGTCAGCACACATTCCGCAATGTGCACATATTTTTAGCCAGGTTCGAATTCGGGATTTGCATGAAGCAGCCAGAGTTTTCTTAAACGCCGCTGTATCAACTGGAAATTTTTTCATTTCCTCGTAGTACGTTACGCCCCTGTCTGCCAGTAAAAGATCAAGCATTTCTTTGGTTTTAACAGGCACTCTTGAAACCAGAGGTGGCAAGGCCTGAGGTGTTTTTTCCTGGGTTTTTGCTTCTTCAGCCATTTTTATCTCTCCATTAATGAAATTATTATTTAAAAAAATTAATTCATTTCTAAAAAGTAATTACCAAGCAATGCCTCTTCCATGAACGCCTCCTCTCTTTATTCCGTAATCCATACCAAGCTGAATTCTGGAACAGAAGAAAAGGACAAAATGACTAAGTTTGGTAAAAGGAATAGCTACCAGCATTATTTCTCCGGCAAGAATGTGAAGTATGGTCATGAGTTGGTTATCAAATATCTGATTATATGCAAGGATGCCAGTTATAAAAGGAGCTAATGCAATAGCCAGAACAAGGTAATCCGAACCATCGGTTATGATTTTGACGTCGGGATTAGTTAGACGGCGCAATAGAAAGAATACTCCAGCAGCTATAACGACCATGGCCATGTAGTCTGGTATTGGGTCTGGGATGGTTACCCAGCTAATATTCCAGGACTCTTCTATTAATACTACATGGGCTACCAGAAAGATTGGCGCAACAATGAGGCATAGATGGAAAAGATAGGTAGCACCCATAAAGATCGGATGATTTGCAGTCGTTTGATTCAGCGGTAAAAGCCAGTGATAAAGTGATCTTATAGCGCCTTTAATACCAAGGCTTCTTTGAGTTGAATAAGCTACCCTGTCAAGCCTCCAGTCAAGACCTTTTACATACCATATTACTTTGTAAATACATCCAATAAAAAAAACAGCAAATGAAATTAAGGCCAACGGCCCACTAACAAATTCGTAAATAGCTCCCATAGCTCCCCCTAAATAAACTTTAAGTACAGATTTTTGCCTTTTGGCGGCTAAAATTCCCCTGTTGCACTATTATTTATTTAGCCATTTACCACGCCTATTTCTATTGTAGTCTGTTAATGGTAATAACAATTTATTAACAACCAGTCAGATTAAGCAAAGCTAAATGACTTTATTTCAAAAAACCTATCCTATATCCTATATAATGTTATAATAAAATAGGTGGAGAAAAAGTGGAGAAAAAGATTAAATAAAGTACTATCCTTAAATTAAGGATTTTGTCAAGAAAATTTTCAATTAAGAACCTGAACCGAATTTTTTACAGGTCACTGTTGTCCAATTTCTATAAAAGGGAAAAGAATTCCTTGAATATTAAACCAAAACTGTGATAATTTTTGTATAAAGCTGTCTCCTTGTTTCAACTAATTATTTCGTAAAATCAATTAGTTCTTTTATATCATAGAGATAGCTTCTTTGCAGTAATTACTTTTCAGCTTGTCAAAATAATTCAAAAGTTTTTTATTTCTGCAAGAGGCTCAAATGTCATGGATGAAAAGAACCTTCAGAATAGATTTTATGATACACCGTATGGCAGAAAGATTCTGAAATGTATTCAATGCGGAACGTGCAGCGCCTCGTGTCCTTTGACAGGGCTGATGGAACATGGCCCCAGGGAAATTTTTGCTTTAATTCGTGATGGAGATATGGAGCCGGCGTTGCGATCCGAAACTCCATGGTATTGTGTTTCTTGCTATCAGTGTATTGCCCGGTGTCCTCAGGAAATTCCCGTAATTGACCTCATGTACTGCCTGAAGCGAATGTCAATCGAGTATGATCTGGTTCCGGATTCGCACAAAATTCCTGACCTTTACCGCGCCTTTTCACAGGTGGTGGGTCATCATGGAAGGATTTCCGAGGCTATGGTGATGGCTCATTATGGGATGCTGCATCCTTTGGATGCTTTAAAAAATATCTCCGTTGCCCTTGAACTTCTAAAAAGGAAGCGGCTCGAAATTCTTCCCCAACAGATAATCGGACGCAGGTGGGTTGCACAGCTTTCTGACAGAGAGAAGGTAAGGAAGTATATAAAGTGAAATACGGTTTTTTCCCAGGATGTTCCTATAGCTCAGCCGCAGGATACAGAGAGTCAATAGATGCGATAAATCGTTTGTTTGGAATCCAACTGGTGGAAATTCCAGATTGGAACTGTTGCGGTGCTACAGCTCTTTTCAGTCTTAACGAATTCAAGGCTCTGGCGCTTACCGGAAGGCTTTTTGCCTTGTCACAGGCAAGCGGTTTTAGAGAAATAGTAACTGTCTGCAATGCTTGTTATACCACTCTTCGCAAGGCAAACCAGATTCTAAGCAACAACCCGGAAATTGTATCAAAAATAAACGAAGATCTTTCAAAAGAAGGCCTTTCATTGGAAGGAGAGTTTTCAGTCCGCCATTATCTCGATGTTCTTTATAATGATGTGCCTGAAGAAACATGGTCGGAAAATCTGACTGAAAGACTCAAGGATTACGAAGTGGCATGCTATTACGGTTGCCAATTTACCAGGCCCTGGGGCGACATTGATCATATGGAGCAGCCGACGATTCTTGATCGTTTTATTGAGAGGCTTGGTTTTTTGCCGGTCGATCATTCAGCCAGGACGATTTGCTGTGGTGCTTCCCATGCGATTTCCTATGCAAAGGAATGCCGTTTGCTGATTTCCCGCATTATTCGGGAAGTTCGAGCTAAAGGCGGTCGTGTGATAACGACCATATGTCCTCTGTGCCAGTTTAATCTTGATTCGGGACAGAAGGGCATAAGTAATCCTATACCTGTTCCTTTTTTTACTCAGCTTGCCGGTCTTGCCCTTGGTATTAATGCTTCTGAGCTGGGACTGGATAAGCTGCTGGTTCCAATAAACAGGATTTTGAGCCGGAAATTATGAAGTACGATAAACCAAAAATCGGAGTATATATCTGCCATTGTGGAATGAACATTGCGCCTAAGGTCGATGTTGAAGCAGCAGTTGAGTTTGCCAAAGAGCTGGATCATGTTTCCATTGCCCGTGAATATAAATTTATGTGCTCCAATCCCGGGCAGGAACTTATCAAAAACGACATCAAAGAACTCGGACTAAACCGTGTAGTGGTGGCATCATGTTCTCCCCGTATGCATGAGCCCACCTTCAGAAAAGCTTGTGAAAAAGCGGGTATAAATCCACATTATTTTCAGATGGCTAATATTCGCGAGCATTCGTCATGGGTAACCAGGGACTCGGAGAAGGCCACTGCCAAGGCCAAGGATCTGGTGGCTGCTGCTGTTGCAAGGGTCGCCTATCATCGTCCTTTGCATAGCCGTGAAATAGCTGTAAAGAAGTCTATTCTGGTAATAGGCGGAGGTATTGCCGGAATGCAGTCAGCGATTTCAGCGGCCGACTCTGGTTACAAGGTTTATCTGGTTGAACGGGAACCATCAATAGGCGGTCATATGGCCAAGTTTGACAAAACATTCCCCACTCTTGACTGCGCTGCATGCATAATGACTCCTAAAATGGTTACTGTCGGCCAGCATGAAAACATCGAGCTGCTTACATACAGCGAAGTTGTTTCTCTTGAAGGTTTTGTTGGAAATTTTAAGGCAAAGATACTTAAAAAACCACGCTATGTGGATGAAGATAAGTGTACGGGCTGCGGCGTGTGTATGGAAAAATGTCCAACTAAGAAAATTCCTAGCGAATTTAATGAACGCCTTTGCAATAGAACGGCTATTTATTCTCCCTTTCCCCAGGCTGTCCCAAAGACACCGGTTATTGACCCTGAGCATTGTCGTGTTCTTGCAAAGAACAAACGTTGCGGAGCCTGTGAGAAATTCTGTGATGCCGGTGCCATAGACTTTGAACAGAAGCCTCAGTATCTGGATGTTGAGGTGGGTGCGGTTATTGTTTCAACAGGATTTAAAGTAATTGATCCTACACCTCTTGTAAATTACGGGTACGGTCGTTATCCGGAAGTATATACCAGCCTTGAATTTGAGCGACTTAACAATGCTACCGGTCCGACTTCCGGTAAAATTCTAATGAAGAGCGGCAAGCCTCCGGAAAAAGTAGCCATAATTCACTGCGTTGGTTCGCGTGATGTAAGATACCGTAAATATTGTTCGCGAGTCTGCTGCATGTATTCGATGAAATTCGCCCATCTCGTAAGAGAAAAGACAGGTGCCGAGGTATGGGAATTTTATATAGATATAAGGTCTCCAGGCAAACTTTATGAAGAATTTTACAGTCGTGTTCAGGAAGAAGGAGTTCACTTTGTCCGGGGCAGGGTGGCTGAGGTGACAGATATCCCTGACAATCAGGAAGGTTTTGGTCGTCTGACAGTTGTTGCGGAAAATACCCTTACACGACGGCCCAAAAGAGTACCTGTTGATATGGTGATCCTGAGCGTAGGACTTGAACCTGCGGAAGGTTCAGGAGATGTTGCCAGGCTTGTCGGTATATCAACGGATGGAGACGGCTGGCTGACTGAACTCCACGCAAAACTGGCTCCGGTATCCACACCAACAGGCGGTATTTTTCTTGCCGGTTGTTGCCAGGGGCCTAAAGATATCCCGGATACTGTGGCACAGGCTATGGCGGCAGCAGGAGAGGCTACTTCCCTGCTTTCCAAGGGAACGGTCAGTACAAAGACGGAAATATCTTATATTGATCCTGATTTATGTGCAGGCTGCCAGACATGTTTGAATGTCTGTGCATATTCTGCAATAAAATTTGATGCCGGACGAGGTGTTTCAGTAGTCAATGAAGCATTGTGCCATGGATGCGGCAGTTGTTCTGCAGTTTGTCCCAGCGGTGCTGCCGGTGTCAAGCATTTTACTGATAAACAGGTCATGGAAGAAATGGAAGCTATTCTTAACTAAATTGAGCGATTGTTGAGATTGTTGAAGATAGGAGGCTTTGAGGCCTCGATTACAGCACTTAGAGCAGGTATCAGATAATTTTTTTAAAAAGCCAAATAATTAAGCATCAATTCTAAACCACTAAGCCTTGGGATCTGATCAAGCCAGGCACATAGGAGATATGGATCATAGGATAAAGGCATCGGCAGTTTAGCATCTTACTATCTGAGTGGGTATGGTGCCGTCCTCGAAACTGATTGAGTAATTATATTTGGCTTTTTAAAAAAATTATCTGATACCTGCTCATGGCGATAAAGAGGAAATTCATTTAGAATTATTTTAACAATACCCTTCAGGTAAAATTTGAAATGCTCAACTTGGGTCTTATTTAGGAGTGTAAATATGTCAGATGAGTTTGAACCTAAAATAATTGCTTTGGTGTGCAACTGGTGTACCTATACGGCTGCAGATCTTGCCGGTACTTCAAGGCTTGCATATTCGGCGAATGTACGCATTATCAGGCTTATGTGTACAGGCATGATAGATCCGAAATATATATTAAAAGCTTTACTTGATGGAGCAGACGGGGTCTTTATAGGCGGTTGCCATCCCGGCGACTGCCATTATATCAATGGAAATCTCAAGGCCAAAAAAAGAATTTCCGGGATCAGTAAAATCGTTGAACAGTTCGGGTTCGATCCTGAGCGTCTCAGGCTTCGATGGATAGGAGCCAGCGAAGGGCCGGAGTTTCAACGGAATATGAATGAATTTTTTGAATCCATAAAGGCTCTGGGCTCCACACCTGTGAGAGACCGTATGATCCTTTAATCAAGAGGTAAACATGACAATGTATGCCATTTTGGAAACAAATAATAATCCTTCTGAGACCATTAGAAGTGTTCTGAAAAATATGTTATCTGAAAAACTTGTTGATGTTGTGCTGGTGCCTTTTAAAACAGAGTATTCATCTTTGCCCATGCCGACATTAATCGCTGATCCGGAAAAGATGCTTCAAGCGCAACCTCTGGCGCCTGCAGCTCCTTTCAATGCAGCACGACAGGCAGCTTCCGTTTTAAGATATCCAACAGGGAAAAAAGTAGCGGTCGTTCTAAGGACTTGTGAAATAAGGGCATTGATTGAACTGGCAAAGTTGAAACAATGCGTGCTTGACGAAGCGATACTTATTGGATTTGACTGCATGGGACGTATTGAAAACGATAGTTATCTGGAGATGGCTGCACAGGAAGAAGATATTACCACGTCGTTTTATGCGGATTCAAGTATGCAGGACAGAATTACAGGAATTTGTAAGGCATGCGAATATTTTCAGCCGTATGGAGCAGATCTGACTATCTGTCTTCTTGGTATGCCGGTAATGGAGAAGATTGGATTGATGGCGGGAACCGAGGCAGGTGAAAACATTATTAAAAGTCTTGGACTTTCAACCGTGGAACAGCCCGAAGGACGGGAAGTGGCGGCAAATAGTCTTCTTCAAAAAAGGACTGAAGCAAGGGATAAACTTTTTAGTGAAACATCTGAAAAGATCAAAGATATTGAGAAATTTCAGAAGACAATAGCAAATTGTCTAAATTGCTATAACTGTAGAAATGCCTGCCCTGTTTGCTATTGTAAGGAGTGCGTATTTTTGACTGATGTATTTGCTCATGAACCGGAAGTATTGCAAAGGCGTGCTGCAAAGAGAGGCGCAGTAAAGTTGCCTGCAGATACTACAATGTTTCATATGACCCGGCTTGCGCATATGAGCCATGCGTGTGTCGGGTGTGGTCAATGCAGCAGCGTTTGTCCGAGCAGTATCCCGGTTGCTGATATTTTTAGGACCGTGTCTGCAAAGGTTCAGGAATTATATAACTACGTGCCGGGCCGTGATATTTCAGAATCAATACCGTATCTGGTTTTTGAAGAAGAATCTTCCAATGGGAAATAAAATAGCTAAAATACTGGTTGTAGGCGCAGGGATAAGCGGGATTCGCGCAGCACTTGATTTTGCCGATATCGGCTATCAGGTCTGTGTTGTCGAAAAGTCGCCGGCTGTCGGGGGAATTCTTTTACAGCTTGATCGCCAGTTCCCTAATAACCATTGCGGCATGTGTCGTATGCTTCCCATGATCGACCGTGATGTATGCTCCCAATTCTGTTTAAGGAGAGGGCTTTTTCACGACAGCATTTCTGTTCATACTTCTACCGAGGTGGTCTCGATAGAAGGCAATCCCGGCCAGTTAAAAGTAGTTCTTTCCAGGCAGCCGAGAGGAGTTGACTCTGAGTTGTGCAATTTCTGCGGAAAATGTGAGGAAGTCTGCCCTGTATCAGTTCCAGATACTTTTAATGAGGGTTTGGGAGAACGAAAAGCTATTTGTCTTCCAGTACCTCATCAGACTTCAGGACCTTACTCAATAGACTGGGCTTCATGTACAAAGTGCGGTGAATGTGAAAAAGCATGCCCGACAGGTGCTGTAAAACTGGATAACGAGCATGAAACATTTGATATGGAAGATGTGGCAGCGGTAATTATCGCTACAGGAACAAAACTGTTTAATCCTGATTCAGTCGATCTTTATGGCTGCGGAGAGTTTCCGAATGTGGTTACTTCTACTGCCTTTGAGAGAATAATCAGCAGCAGTGGCCCATTTAAGGGTAGTCTTGTAAGGCCTTCAGACGGGAGGGAGGTTAAAAAGGTTGCATGGCTTCAATGTGTTGGATCGAGAAATTTAATGATAGGCGCTGATTATTGCTCAAGTGCCTGTTGTATGTTTGCAATCAAAGAAGCTCTCCTTGCACGCGAGAAAATGTCAAAAGATGCTGAAACAGTAATTTTTTATATGGACATGCGGACTTTTGGGCGTGATTTTCAGAGATATCGTGACAGAGCTGAAAAGGAGTCAGGAGTACGATTTGTCAGGTGCCGTGTCCACAGTATAGAGCCTGGAGAAAATCCAGATGATCTCAGGTTGAAATATGTGGATTCCAGCCGGAAGACAGTAGAAGAAGATTTTGATATGATAGTTCTTTCCACAGGCAAGGAACCCGGCCGGAAGTTGCCTGACTATGCGAGCCATGAAGGGGTTTTTGTTGCAGATTCAGCAAAAGGCCTTAAAGATATTTCAGGGTCGGTTATCGGCGCGGAAGTTGCTGCAGGAAGAGCATCCCGCATGTTAAAGAATCTTGGGATCATGCCTGCGGATAAAGACAAAGATCAGAAGTCGGCCGGGCAGTCAAAAGCATTTGAAGAAAGACCCCGGGTCCAGGTGGTTTTGTGTGAATGTGGCGTGATTTCAGATGCTGGTTCTCTTCTGGACGGTATAGAGTCTGAACTGGAGAAATTTCCCGGCAGGCTGGATATTGTAAGGGTAAAATCGCTTTGCAGAAAAGAGGGATGGGACAAAGTAAAGCAGATAATTAGAGATGGTTCTGCAAACAGGCTGGTTTTTGCTGCATGTAATAAAAATGTTTTAGGGCCGAAGATCAAAGAACTTGAGGAAGATACAGAAATCTTTGATTCTATTGTGGAGTCGGCAGATATTTATAGCGGCGATGAAAGAAGCATTGATTCATTGATCAAAGATCTGGACATGGCAGTCAGTAGACTCAGATCGAGAAGAGCTCTTTTTGAACACTCTCAGCCTGTGACAGGCAGCGCTCTGGTGATTGGAGGTGGGCCTGCCGGTTTATCTGCAGCTTTAGCTCTGGCGGATCACAAGATTGATGTATTTCTGGTGGAAAAATCCGAAACACTTGGCGGGAACCTCAAATATATAATTGATAAAGAGTTAAGACAATCTATTGAGGAGATTTTAAATAAAGTTGAGGGTAATCCCAGGATAAAAATACATAAGGAGGCTGAGCTGATAACCAGTTCCGGCATTTCCGGTAATTTTACTTCAAAAATTCAGATGAAAACAGGTGAACAGAAGACAATATTACACGGGGTGACAATACTGGCAACAGGAGGAACTGCCGCTGAAACAGATTCTTACAGTATGGATGATCATGAGCGTATTGTGAGTCTTTTTGAGATGGAAAAACTTGTAAATGATGCTTCTTTTTCAGGTCAGGCGGTTAAGTCAATAGTAATGATACAATGCGCAGGGACAAGAGAAGAGCCTCGTAACTACTGCAGCCGAGTCTGCTGTATTAAGTCCCTGAATAATGCCCTTAAAATAAAGCAGATTCACCCTGATGCCGAGGTCTACATTTTCTACAGAGATATAATGACCTATGGAGATTCTGAACGCATATACACTGAAGCTCGAAAAAAGGGGATTGTTTTCATTCCATTTGATATAGATACAAAGCCTGAAGTTCTTGTTGAATCCGGCGGGCTTTTGGTTAAAGGCATCGATCCTGTTCTTGGAGTACCTGTAGAGCTTAAACCGGACTGGCTATCCCTTGCAGTTGGAGTTGTTCCAAATTTTATCAAAGATCTAGTAAAGATTTTTGGTATTGAAACAACGCAGGACGGTTTCATCAAAGAGGCTGACAGCAAGTGGAGGCCTGTGGATACAGGTCAAGAGGGAATTTTTGTGTGCGGCCTTGCAAGGGCGCCTGCAAGGGCTGATGAAGCCATGAAAGAAGGTGAGGCGGCAGCGCAGCGGGCATTACGAATATTATCCAAAAATGAAATTATACCCCAGCGGCTTTTGGCACGAGTTCGTCATTCTATATGCTCAATGTGCAGTTTATGCATAGAGGTTTGCCCCTTCAATGCGCGTTATATAGATACTGCGGAAGGAAAGATCATGGTGGATATTGCTTCATGCCAGGGATGCGGAACATGTGCTGCAATATGTCCGAACAGTGCAACGTTGATAGTTGACTTTGAAGATGATGGAATAATGAATGTCATTGAAGCCGCTCTATAGAGAATAGAAGATAATAATATGGATACGATAACATCAATAAAAAGTTCTGAAATAAAGCAAAAAGCTCCCCTGCGCCCGATTGAAAGTCTTACGGACATGTGTATGGCCTGCGGGACATGTTCTGCAGGATGTCCGCTTACCGGCATTGAAGGCTTTGATCCCAGAAAGATAGTTCGCATGGTACTTATGGGTATGGATAAAGAGCTTATAGAATCCAAACTTCCCTGGCTCTGCACAATGTGTGGCAAGTGCGAATATGCCTGTCCCATGGGAATAAACATCGTAAGCATTATCCGTACGGCACGCGGCATGGTTAAAAGAGAAAATGTGCCGGGAATGATACACAAGGGTGTTGAACTATGCCTTAAGACCGGGAATAATATCGGCCTTCCAAAAGAAGATTTTATTTTTATCATTGAAGATGTTGGAGAAGAACTGGCGGGAGAGTCGGGATTTTCTGATTTTAAAATTCCCTTTGACAAAAATGGGGCAAATCTTCTGCACACATTGCACAACAAACTAGTGAACACTCAGAATGAAGACCTAAAACACTGGTGGAAGATTTTCCATATTGCCAAAGAAGACTGGACAATCCCAAGCCAGAATTGGGAAGGCGTTAACTGGGGCCTTTTTTCAGGTGATGATGAAGCAATGAAGTGCTTTGTCGGCCGTATTGTAGAAAATATGGAGAAGCTTGAAATTGCCAATCTCATGTACCCTGAATGAGGGCACGCATACATGGCAACCCGGTACGGGCTGCAAAAATGGTTTCCGGACTTTTTTGATCGGTTTGGAGCATTAACAGTATTTGATCTTTTAATGGAGTATATTAAGTCAGGCAGGATAAAGCTCGATAAATCGAAGATTACACAACGTGTTGCATATCATGACCCGTGTAACTATGGCCGCAAGTCTGAAGAACTTTTTGGCCATGGATTTTATGAAGAACCACGCTGGATTCTTGATCAATGTGTTTCTGACTGGGTAGATCTTTATCCATTAAAGGGTAACCAGTACTGCTGTGGCGGCGGAGGCGGTACTTTGCTTACACCGTACCGCGATGAACGACTTTACTACGGCCGCAGAAAAATAGAACAGATAAAAAGAACCAAAGCAGAGATGGTAGTAGTTCCATGCCACAGTTGTCACGGGCAGATCAAGGCAGCTTTGGAGGATAATGGTATGTCTGATATACTTGTAAAATATCTATGGGAGGTTGTTGCCGATATTCTTATTATTGATTGAATGACCTCTTGTTACGAATTCGAAGACACTATCTCTATCCGGTTAATGATATTGCATGTTGTTTGTTTACATAGTCTTTGACAAACTGATTAATCTTTCCCCAGATATAATCTGTTATGGCTTGAGCCTTTTCGTTTGAGATGGGCTTAATGTCGTCTGAAAGGCTTTCTATCTTTTCTTCATCAATTCCGGTTGTTCTGTTTATAAGGAAAGAGTCAGCTTCCCCTCCTTCAATTAAAAGTCCGCAGGCTCCAACTGTTCCTAAAAATTCATCACCTACAAATATGGGAACGGCAATTTTAATCAGGCCTGCGTCACATTCTTCTATAATGGGCTCACCGGAAAGTTTTACCTGAGAAGCCAGGTTCATATTCGCAACAGCGCAGATAAAGCTTATTCCCTTGTCAGTTGCCTTAATAGCAGGGCAAAGTCTGTTCGCCCAGTTTTTATTGTCTGTTATTCTGATTCCGTTGATGTCGTAAACATTAGCATCAAGACCGGATTTTTTGTGGATTTCATTTTCAAATTCAATCCATTTGTCTAAAGGCAGTATGTCGGTAAAACTCATTTTAACTCCTTATAACGTAATCGTTCTTTAGCCATGATTCAAGCTTCTTTAGAGCTTCTTCTGTGGAAACCTTTGGAATATATCCCAAATCATTTTGGGCGGCACTTATATCAAACCAGTGGGATTTTGCAAGTTCATCTGCCACAAAACGCGTCATTTTAGGTTCGCTTTTTATATTTAGAAGCGTGTAGGCCAGCAATGATGCTTGACAATTAAAACTCAGATATGTTTTTTACATTCAAACAAATTTCTTTGAGAAGGAGTATATAAATAAAAATTATGGAAGAAAACAGATTAGTCTTTGATGGGATTGCCTGCTGGAAAGGCGAGAATGCAAGAGTCTCGGGCAAGGGAGGATTTGTTGGCAAATTCATGTTATCTGATTTTACTCTGACATTTCTTTCATCAGAAAAGTCCTGCTGGAAAGTCAATGCATATGCTATAGCAAAACAACTTGATATGTCAGCCTTGAAAAATAAAGGAAGCCTTGTTATACCTCTTTCTGAAATAATTAAAGTTGAAAAAAGAGGCGACTTTCTTACTAATCGCTACATAACCATATTTTTATCCGACAAATATGAAAACGCTACTTATACCTTCCAGGACGTGGCAAAAGATCGTCCTAATGAATCCATCTTTGATCAAACATTCCTTTTTGAGACTTATGATTATATCAGCAGTCGTTGAGGCGAAAACTTCCCGATTTGTAAAAGTTCACCACGGAAGGGCACGGAGTTTCACTGAAAATTGTAAACAATGAGGAAAATGCATGAATGAATTGTCTGTAAGAACCTGCGTATCAACTTCTGGTGAATTTGTTTACGGCATCCACAAGCCCGATTATACAGTTGTCAATCTCAGGGGAAAAGATCACATTATATATTAAAAAATAGTCATTTCAGGGAAGGAAGAGAGAGAAACTTTTGACAGATTTAATTGAGATACCAGTTTATAATACCGGCACCAAAAAAGATATAAATAATAGCGCCCATTGACAGAAACGGTCCAAAGGGAACAGCGAGCTTTAAACCCTTTTGTGTGCGCAACATCAAAATTATTCCCACTATAGTACCAATAGCGGAAGCGACAAAAATTGTAAAAAGCACGCCTTTCCATCCTAAGGCAGCTCCAAGCATGGCAAGAAGCTTGATATCTCCACCCCCCACGCCTTCTTTTTTAGTAATAAGGTTGTATATTACCGCAATTAATAAAAGGCTGCCGCCGCCGGCCACTATGCCCAGCAGGGAGTCTTTGTAGGTGATTGCTGTAAGGGCAAAGGAGGCAAAAAAGAATATAGGTATACCTGGTAGCGTGATGACGTCCGGTATTATCTGATGATCAATATCAATGAAGGTAATCACAAGCAGTGATGTAATTAGGACATAGTACACAAATGCTTCAATTGTAATTCCAAACTTGAAATAAATGCAAAGTGCAAAAAAACCTCCTATTAATTCAACCAGAAGGTAACGAAAAGCTATAGGAGAATTACAATAGCGGCATTTTCCTTTAAGCCACAGATAACTTAAAACAGGAATATTGTCATAAAATTTTATAATATTTCCGCAGTCCGGGCATATAGAACGGGCTGGATTTATAATTGATTTTGATGTAGGCAACCTGTATATGCATACATTCATAAAACTTCCTACACAAAGTCCAAATATAAAAATCGTTATTTCGGTCAGGTGGGTTAACATGTTTAGCCCTGTTTATTCGTTTTGAGACCTTTGCAAAACGCCCCCTTTGGCCCAATTAGCGCCATAAAGCTTCACTTCGTGCCGGCGTCAGACTCAAATTTTAAGCCTCGAAATACTCAATGTATTACTACATTTGCACGAAGTGAAGCTTTAGCGCTATATTTTTGCCTTCTTTGAACTTGAACAAAATTGAGCATTTTTCAAAGGTCTCATTTTTAGATATTACCCTGAAAGCCAACTTTCCGTTCTGCAAAATTTGTTAGGTTTGTTTTATAAAAAATTAAGATTGACATTGTCAAAGGAAAATAATGTTATATGTTACTAAATTAAGCTATTTTAAACTCAATTTACAGATATCGTGAGACCTTTGCAGAATGCGACATTTTTTTGTCAGGCAAGGAAGGCAAAGATTTTAACCGCAGGAATACATTGAGTATTTTGAGGATAGCGCTAAAGCTTCACTGCGTGCCAAAATCTGAAGCCTGACGCTGCATCACGGAAAAAT
>VMSQ01000150.1 GCA_013792055.1 Desulfobacteraceae bacterium | reverse complement strand
GGGAAATACGGTGATCTAAAGAGAAAAGAGAGGCTCAAAATAAATAAGCCTATGGACAAAAGTGTTTTGAAAAAAGATCCAAAAGAATCAGGGAAGAGAAAACCAAAACGAAAAAGGGCTTAAAATATTATAATTTTTTGAATAAGGAAATTTTATGAAATTAGGAATAACAGGTCTTCCCCAGTCAGGTAAGTCTACCGTATTTGAGGCTTTAACGAGAAACATAATTGAAACAGGGAACAAAAGTAAAGACCATATAGCTGCTGTAAAAGTTCCGGACGGGCGCATAGATTTTTTAAGCGATATGTACAAACCCAAAAAGACAATTTATGCTCAGGTCGAGTACTTTCTTCCCGGAATAGGAAGTCAAGGCAACGATAAAAACAAGGATCAGAGTATCTGGACTAAAATAAGGGATTGCGATGCTTTGATCCATGTGGTTCGAAATTTTGCTGGATTTGGTTTTGATAAGCCGGAGCCTTACAAGGATTTTACGGAACTTGACCAGGATCTTATTATTGCTGATCTTTTGATTGTAGAAAAGCGCCTGGAGCGTCTGGAGCAGGACAGGCAGCGCAACAGGGATATAAATAAGGAGGAAATTACTCTTTTAAAAGAATGCCTTGACAGTCTTGAAAAAGAGATACCTTTAAGAAAAAATAGCGATCTATCCTCTGCGCATATTTTAAGGGGTTATGCCTTTGTCTCAGCAAAGCCTAAGCTGGTTTTGTTTAACAATGAGGATGATGACGACAAAGTTCCTGACGTAGAACTTTTAACTTCCAAGGAAGACTGCATGATAATAAGGGGCAAGCTGGAACAGGAGCTTGCGCAGATGTCTGATGAAGAGGCGGAAGACTTTCTTAATGAGTTTAATATAACGGCTTCTGCAATGGACAGGGTCATAAAGCGGTCATATGAGTTGCTGGGTCTTATCTCTTTTTTTACTGTAGGTGAGGATGAGGTAAGGGCATGGACAATAAAAGACAACACAAAGGCTGCTGATGCTGCCGGTGTAATTCATACGGACTTCCAGAAAGGATTTATAAGGGCAGAGGTTCTTTCTTATGATGATCTTATTGATGCTGGAACTTATAACGAGGCGAGAAAGAAAGGCACTGTCAGGCTCGAGGGCAAGGAGTACATGGTGCAGAATGGGGATATTATAAATTTTCGTTTCAATGTTTGACGTCTTATTTAATCTTTATTTGTTCTTTCAGCAGGCAGCAGGCTATTTTGTATTCGGGGGTGCCGTCGCTTTTGTAGCTTAAATTATCAGGCTGTACGAGCTTGTTCATAACACACCCTTCAGGTATGTTAAGATGAAAAAAGTCGTTTTCATTCAGCTTTCCTGTATTGACGAGCCTGTTGTCCTTAAAAACCATGCTGTGCAAGGGGAAGTCTTCGCAGACAGGGCATCTGTAAACCCTTCCATTGGGAAAGATGAAATAGTTTTCCGCCACAATGCCCGCGCATTCAAAGGTTTCTTCGTTGCTTAAAAAGACTTTCGGGTATGAGACAGTTATGCCGCGTTTTGCGACTTTTTCAGCAACGTCAGGGATTATGCTTAACCATTCGGATCTGGAAACCTGTAATTTCTCTTGATTTATCTGGGCCGGCTTGCCCCTGATACCTATAACCTGTATGAAAAATCGTTCTATATTCAGTTCATCCAGCAGGGGCGCCATCATTTCAAGCTCGTGTATATTAACCCTGCTTACCGTATAGATAAGGCTTGTGCCAAACCCCATGGAAACAGCTTTCCCTATACCTTCGATGCATTTGTCATATGATCCTTCGCCTCTGATCATATTGTTTGTATTTCTTGTTGCCCCATCAAGGCTGAAACTGAAATAGTCAACATCATCAGGCGAAACTTTTGAAAGTATGTCATTAAAGAGATATCCGTTTGTGTCAACAGTTATTGAGCTGTAGCCCATATTTTTTGCTTTTTTTATGGCAAAAGAAAGGTCGGGGTGAATTGTAGGCTCTCCTCCCAGGAAAATGACATTGGCAGTTTTGCTTTTCTCGGCAAAAGCGCCGAGCCATGCCTCTATTGTTGACAGTGGAAGGGTATCTTTTCCATGCTGTTCCGTGTTTATATAACAGTGACGGCAATTGAGATTACACTTTGTTAAAATATGGAAGAACACATTTGTGGAATTTTTTGAGAAGGAAACGGTTTTTTTCATTTAGTCTTTTCTGTCAGCGCCTCAAGTTGCTTTTTGGTTTCGACCAGCTCTTCGTTTGTTAATCGTAATCGGATTGATATATATTCCGCAAATACCTTATACAACAAGAGCAGAAAATTTGCAGTTTCATCATCTGAAGGAATCCTGTGGGTAGCGGCAGTATTAACGGCGAGGCATATTGTTTCTCCTACGGCATAAACCGATGCCGACCTGCTTAACTTGTCTAAAATTCTCATTTCACCGAAAACTTCCCCCATTTTATTTATTGTGCCGAGGGTTACTCCGCCTTTTTCTATTCTTACCCCACCGGAAAGTAGAAAATAGAACCACGGGTCTGTATCGCCTTCTTTGATAATGATTTCGCTATCTTTGTATTGCCTTATCTTGCTCAGCCTGAGCATTTTACCGAGGTTCTTTGTTTCGAATTTTCTTAATGCAGGAATTACGAAGAGCTTTTGTATATTGTGAATACTATCTTTAAGATATTTTGATTCAATCATAATTATTCCCTATTTTTTTTATGGGAAAATGATCAGATTGCAATATAATAGATTTAAAATGCAAATAATGCAAATATAAAAGGTCAATCTAAAAGGTCGTTATGTTAAAAGTTGAAATGCAGACATTACCTCATCCTATAGAATTAAGGAAATAATAATATATGTAAAGTTTTTCATAAAGTAAAATAAATTACATACTATATTACATGCCATCTTTTCTTGAATATTCATAACTATTTAAAATGTATATATTAAAAATACTTTTTTTGGTATAAATAATTTCTAAAACAAGATGTCTAAGTATGGATTTGAATGCAGAAACTATTAAAACAGATGCACAGAGCACTCATATTATAAACGGCCTTAAATTTGCTGATTCTCTGCAGTTGCCGATCTGAATTTGGTTTGAGATAGTTAAATAAATGATTGCATCATGGGTGAGAATAGATTATGAAATATCTCAAGGAGTAGGGTATGAGTGATACATTTATATTGGATAATGGTGGCAGACGTTCCGACATTGAAAGAAGGAAATTTTCATACACAAATTATTTGCCTGAAAGAAGGTCCGGTGAGGACAGGAGATTCAGATCTGACAGAAGAAAAGAACGTTATGCTCATAGAGAAGGCCCAGAGAGAAGATTTGTTTTTTAATTGGTTTACACTAGTTTGCAATGGTAATCAGAGACCTTTGCAAAACGCCCCCTTTTGCCCAATTTCAGCGTTAGACTCAAATTTTAAGCCTCGAAATACTCAATGTATTCCTACATTTAAAATTTTCGCCTTCCTTGAACTTGAACAAAATTGAACATTTTTCAAAGGTCTCAATCAGACAGGCAGTGCCGGAGACGGCGCTGCCTTTTTTTGTTTATTTTTTGTCGTTTTCAACAAGTCAATTTTCCTGCCCCAAATTCCCTAAATCACCCAATAATTCATCTTTGAAAATTATAACCTAAATTTTGCGAGTACCGAACCCGGCACACACTCACAGATTCGTTATTTTAGCTCGTTATAATTACAACTTTGTAATATATGCATATTTTTATGTATTAATATGCGAATTTAATATAAAGAGGTGAGAAACAATGAATAAGATCGAAATGGTTGTTGGATCAGATGCGCACGGGAGAAAGAGGGGAGGATAAAATAATGACACCAAAAGATGTATTAGGTATGATAAAAGAAAAAGGAGCCAAGGTAGTTGATGTACGTTTCCTGGATTTTCCTGGAGTATGGCACCATTTTACAGTGCCGTTGAGCGAGTTGGACGAGTCCTCATTTGAGGATGGATTTGGGTTTGACGCTTCCAGCATCAGGGGCTGGCAGCCGATTAACGCCAGTGATATGCTGGTAGTGCCGGATCCCGCAACAGCCAAGATGGATCCGTTTTTTGAGGTACCGACACTTGTTCTTATCGGCAACATAGTTGACCCGCTCACTCGTGAGTCATACTCAAGAGATCCTCGCTACATAGCCCAGAAAGCTGAAGCATACCTTAAAGGCATTGGTATTGGAGACACAGCGTATTTTGGACCAGAGGCAGAGTTCTTTATATTTGATGATGTTCGTTTTGAGTCATCCATGAACAGGTCATTTTATGAGGTTGACTCAGTAGAAGGTATTTGGAATACCGGCAGGGAAGAGGGCCCCAATCTGGGATATAAGACCAGGCACAAAGAGGGATATTTCCCAGTTCCACCAATGGATAAGTTTCAGGATCTCCGTACCGAGATGATGCTTACTTTAGAAAATTTGGGTATAGATGTTGAGTGTCAGCATCATGAAGTAGCTACAGCCGGTCAGGCAGAGATAGATATGCGTTTTAAGCCGTTGGTACAAATGGGAGACCAGCTCATGTGGTTTAAATACGTACTCAAGAACGTGGCCTGTCGTCATAACCACACAGTCACCTTTATGCCCAAGCCATTATTTGGGGATAACGGTACAGGCATGCATACGCATGTGAGCATATGGAAGGATGGAGAGCCGCTTTTTGCAGGAGACAAGTACGCAGGAGTTTCTCAGCAAGCGCTTTATGCTATAGGGGGCATACTAAAGCACTGCAATGCATTGTGTGCATTTACCAATCCTACGACCAACTCATACAAGAGACTTGTGCCTGGATTTGAAGCGCCGGTTAATCTGGCATACTCCAGCCGCAATCGCAGTGCAGCAATAAGGATACCCATGTACTCAGCATCACCAAAGGCAAAGCGTATAGAGTTCAGGACTCCCGATCCTTCCTGCAATGGATATCTGGCTTTTTCAGCCATACTAATGGCAGTAATAGACGGCATAGAGAACAAGACTGATCCAGGCGAGCCATTAGACAAGGACATATATGGACTTCCACCAGAGGAACTTGCAAACATTCCTTCGGCTCCTGGTTCTTTAGATGAAGCGCTTTCGGCATTAAAAGAAGATCACAAATTTTTACTTAAAGGCGATGTATTTACAAAAGATGTAATAGACATGTGGATAAAATACAAGACAGAAAATGAGGTCAATCCAGTAAAACTTCGCCCACACCCCCACGAGTTCTTCCTGTATTTTGATATTTAAATTTTAAATAGCATTTTAGGTTGAAGTCCGAAGGCTGAAGTTCCATGACAGCCTTCGGCTTCAGCCTATTTATCTTATATTTCCTGAAAGCCTTCCACCTTCAGTCTATCCACCTGAGTAGTCACAAAAACAGTGTTCTTAATAAAAATTAACATTATACTAACTTTATGTTAATATAAATAAAGAATTTATAATGTTAAAAGGAAAAAATACTATGGCAAAAGAAAGAGTACTAATTGTAGATGACGAAGAAGATATACTTGAGCTGTTGAAATATAACCTTAACAGAGAAGGTTATAAAGTAGTGAGCGCATCTTCCGGTGAACAATGCCTTCAAAAGGCCGCCTCAGAAAAGCCTGATCTTATAGTCCTGGATCTTATGCTTCCCGGAATAGACGGACTTGAAGTTACTAAAATCCTGAAAAATGATTCCAAGACCCAGCATATTCAAATCATTATGCTGACAGCCAAGGGAGAGGAAGCGGATATAGTTGCCGGCCTGGAACTCGGAGCTGACGATTACATAACTAAGCCTTTCAGCCCAAGAATTTTAATAGCAAGGGTACGTGCTGTTATTCGCCGGAAAG
>VMSQ01000340.1 GCA_013792055.1 Desulfobacteraceae bacterium | reverse complement strand
GTATCCTGACCGTCCTCTTCATAAAATTGCTTGTTTAATCCACAGATTACGCAGACCCGCCTGCCACTGCGAGGCACAAGCGGGCAGGTTACACAGATTTTAGTGAATTGTTGGGTTTAATTCTCACAAGTTTTCAGTTATGTCTTTTGCTATGATTGACATCTAGACCATCTTTGTTTTATAAGTTGTAACGGCTTCGTAAAAAGTCCATTTTCTGCGTTGCGCTGCATCCTTCGTCATTGCGACGTAACTATAACTACGTCTCTTTCCTCAGGATTTGCGCGCCTTGAAACTGAAGCTTTTTACTTTGCCGTCCGAATTTTGACCTTTTACAAAGTTGTCAAATTTAAATTTGCAGGATTTAGGTATAATTTTTAAATTGTTTTAGGGGGTAAATATGTCAGGTATTAACAAGGTGATACTGATCGGACGTTTGGGCAGAGATCCCGAAGTGCGCTATACTCCGGATGGCGCCGCCGTCGCTAATTTCAGCATAGCAACATCTGAAGAATGGAAGGATAAAGCTACCGGAGAAAAAAAAGAACGCACAGAATGGCATCGTATCGTGGCTTTTAGAAAACTTGGAGAAATATGTGGCGAATATCTTTCAAAAGGCAAGCAGGTTTACGTTGAGGGTCGTTTACAGACAAGATCATGGGAAAAAGATGGCGTTACAAGATATAGTACTGAAATTGTTGCATCTGATGTGCAGTTTTTAGGTGGAAGAGATTCCGCAAATTCAGATGAGTCACCTTTATCTTCTCAGGCTTCTGATACATCCGTGCCGTCAGGCTCGGATAAAATTGACGATGATATTCCCTTTTAGCCAGTATTCTCACAAAATTATTTTTTGATTGAAGAACCCTGTAGCAAGCTACAGGGAATCTTCGACCGTAAGGAAATTAGCCATTTTTAGATTCGCTCGCTAACCCCGCAGCAAGCTACGGGGAATGCGCTCGCTATTGCGGTTCAAAAGATAAATACTTATCAATTTCGCTGGTAACTACTCAGGTGGATAGACTGAAGGCTGAAGCTCCCTGACAGCCTTCAGCCTTTAGCCTTCAGTCTTTAGCTTTTTCAGCACTTCTTCTGCAGCTTTTATAGTCTTATCAATGTGTTCTGTACCATGTGCAATTGAAACAAAAAGCGCTTCAAACTGGGAAGGAGCAAGGTAAATTCCTTTTTCCAGCATGCCCTTGTAATAGGCTGAAAACATAGCAAGATCACTGGTCTTTGCATCTTCAAAATCTTTTACTTTTATGTCGGTAAAAAACATCCCAAGCATTGATCCTACCCTGTCTACCGTGACATTTATTCCTGCATCTGCAGCAGCCTTAGCGAGGCCTGTCGCAAGAACATCCGCCTTTTTATCGAGTAGCTCATAAAAGCCAGGTTTCTTCAACTGCTTAAGGGTCGCAATCCCTGCGGCCATAGCCAGTGGATTGCCTGAAAGTGTTCCTGCCTGATATACAGGACCCTGCGGTGCAATATGTTCCATGATTTCACGTTTGCCTCCATAAGCGCCAACCGGTAATCCTCCTCCGATAATTTTACCCAGGCATGTGATGTCCGGCGATATTCCATACAAAGACTGAGCACCGCCATATGCAACCCTGAAACCAGTCATAACCTCATCAAATATCAGTATGCTGCCGCTCTTTTCAGTTACTTCTCTTAAAGTCTCCAGAAACCCCTCAACAGGTCTTACCAGCCCCATATTTCCTGCAACCGGCTCAACTATTATACAGGCAATTTTATCTCCCTGCTCATCCATAAGCTTTCTGACAGAGTCTATATCATTGTAGGGAAGCGAAAGGGTATGTGCTACAAAGGATTCAGGTACTCCGGGACTTCCAGGGATGCCTAATGTGGCAACGCCTGATCCTGCCTCAACAAGAAGGGTGTCTGCATGGCCATGATAACATCCGTCAAATTTAATTATAGTATCGCGACCGGTTACCCCGCGGGCAAGCCTTATGGCGCTCATTGTAGCCTCTGTGCCTGAGTTAACCATGCGAACCATTTCAATGGAAGGGACTGCTTCTATAACTATTTCAGCAAGCACTATTTCAAGATCAGTTGGCGCTCCAAAACTTGTACCTCGATTCAGGACAGATGCAATAGCCTTAATGACCGCCGAATGCCTGTGTCCAAGTATCATTGGACCCCACGAGCCAATGTAGTCGATGAAACCGTTGCCATCTGCATCATAAATCATACATCCTTCTGCATGATCAATAAATACAGGTTCAGTCCCTACGGACTTGCAAGCACGCACAGGACTGTTAACACCACCTGGAATTACATTAATAGCTCTGTTAAAAAGCTTATTAGAATTTTCGCGATTCATAATTCATCATCCTTTCCTTTGATATTTTGCCCCGTATATCCTAACATAAACATTCTTAGTATTTTATGAATTTCAAAAAGTATCAGATACATTTTAACAGGTCAAGAAGGATGAACTCGTAAAAAAAATTAAAAAAAATTGACAGCGATTATTAAATTTGTTAAATAATTTTTTTTGTTTTTTGGTTCCATTCAGAAATAAGGGCCGTTAGCTCAACTAGGCAGAGCACCTGACTCTTAATCAGTAGGTTGTTGGTTCGATTCCAACACGGCCCACCAAGCAAAATTAAGGGGTTTCAGCAAGTTACATCTGAAGCCCTTTTTTTAATCTCTATGGGTTCAATTCCCCGAAGCTTGCTTCGTTGCCTGTCATTCCCGCGAAGGCTGGAATCCAGAAAATAAAGCAGTAGTTCATTTTTTCGCTATAAAAGGTTTATAAATTATGGGCATATTATCTTCTTCGGTATCTGTTACGCGTTATAAAGTAAACGGCAACCTCGAAAAACCGGTTCTTGAAAAAGTTTACAACAGCCTTACACAAAATGCCATCAAAGACATCGATGATGACCACCCGGAAAAGATTGTCGGATGGACATCATTTAAAAATCCTTATCTCCCTGATTTTGAAGGATCTTCCTTTGTAATCGGTCCATATCTGGTTTTTTCAATGAGGCTGGACAGGAAATCAATTCCTCCCAAAGTCATACAAAAACATTATGCCATTGAAATGGCCATACAGCTTGAGAAAAGCGGCCGGAAATATTTATCAAGAAATGAAAAAAAGTCGATAAAAGACCATGTGATTGATGTTCTCAGCCTTCGCATCCCAGCCACACCCAATATTTATGATCTGATCTGGAACATGGAAGAATCCTGGCTGTGGTTTTTCTCAAACCTGAAAGCTGCCAACGAAGAGCTTGAAACACTATTTTCAAAATCATTCAGGCTCAGCCTTATCAGGCTTTTTCCATACACTACTGCCGACCTTATATCCGGCCTTTCAGATAAGGATCGAGACATTTTGTTACAACTTTCGCCCACAAAATTCACGGAGTAGCCCATGCTTGATATGGCTGTATCTTATAATCGATATAAATTTTTAGGTTATGAATTTCTCACATGGCTGTGGTTTATCATGGAGAATCAGCAGGATATACTGAAAGAATCAGACAAAGAACTTGTATCCCTTGATATTGGAAACCGTATTGTACTTGAAAACAATAAAAACGATACAACTGAAAGTGTTACCATAAAAGGCGACAAGGCCGGACTGGAAGAAGGGATTCTCTCTCTGCAAAAAGGAGCCGTCGTAACCGAACTTAATCTTGTTTACAAAGCAGGCAATAATGAGTGGCGATTTAATATAAAAGGTGAGAGCCTGAATATTTCAAGCCTCAAAACACCGGAAACAGGACCTGTTGAAACCAAAGAGGATGTTGAAGCAGCCTTACTTGAAAAGGTATACCTCTATGAAAGAATTTTTGTCTTAAT
>VMSQ01000303.1 GCA_013792055.1 Desulfobacteraceae bacterium | reverse complement strand
TTGGTGATCGGCTACGGTCTCTATCTCGGTGGTTTTGCCGCCATTAGAGCTATCTTATATGACCGCCACTTTGTTAAATAAAGGGCATGAAGCGAAAATAATAGATTCTGATGTCGAGGATTATAAGAATGATGATATCTATAGAATCATTAAGGAATATAAACCAGAAGCAATAATCGCAACTGTATCTCTACCTACTATTTACAATGATTGCTCATTCTTGCAAGAAATTTGCCACTATTCTTCCGCCAACGTAATAGCAAAGACAAGTATTTCATATCCGCCAATACTAAAAGAGATACTGAAGAAGAGCTCTGCGGATTTTTGTATTTATGGAGAATGTGACCTTAATATTGACAAAATAATAGGAGGAGAAGAAAGAAAAGGGACTGCTTTTCTTAGCAATGGTAAATTAGAAATAGTGGAGAATAGTATCGTTGCTGATTTGGACAAATTGCCTCTTCCTGCCAGAAACCTCATACCTAACGAGAAATATCATTATATTCTATTGGGAGATAAAACAACTACAATGCAAACAAGCCGTGGTTGTCCATATCCTTGCTCATACTATTGTGCGTATCCTTTAGTGCAAGGGAAAAAATGGCGATCACGAAGTCCCGAACATGTCCTCAGAGAAATAGAGGATATTGTAAATAACTACCAGATTAAGAAGATACTTTTCCGTGATGCAACTTTTACATTGAATAAAAAGAGAACGCATAAGATATGCGATTTGATCATCCAAAAGAATCTAAAGATTGAGTGGTGGTGTGAGACCAGGGTAGATTGTCTTGATTCAAAACTCATGCAAAAGATGAGACAAGCCGGATGTCAAGGGATGAATATTGGCGTGGAAACAGGTGATCCAGAAATTTTGGAAACGCAAGCAAAAATAGGTATGACCTTGGAAAAGCTCAACGTCATTAGAAATATAGCTCAAAAATTAGGATTGCGACTTCATTTTTTGTTAATGGTAGGGTTACCAAAAGAGACCAAAAAAACTCTTTATGAAACATATAAACTAATTTGTGCTTTAAAGCCTGAAAGTATTGGCATCACTATTGTTACTCCATATCCTGGAACACAATTATATACTGAAGCAAAAGAGAAAGGTTGGATAAAGACAGAAGATTGGTCAATGTTCGATGGGCATTCACCAATAATGCGTACGGACAACCTTTCATTTCAAGATTTAGTAAAAGCGCAACGGATGATTTACCGGGGATTTTCACTATCATGCAGAGGCCCAATTAGCTGGATAAGGTTAAGACTGTTGGATTACTGTTTTAAAAGATGGATTTCACAAGAAAGAAATACATCATGAAAAATTTAACTTTAACCGTAATCATCCCGACTTACAATCGAAAAGACATACTTAAGAAGTGTCTTAATGCCCTTTTTAACCAGACTTATCCTCAATCTAACTACGAAATTATTGTTATAGATGATGGCTCAACAGATGGAACCGAAGAGTCAATTAAATCTGTGGTGCGGGACTCTCCTTGTTTATTACGCTATTTTAAACAACAAAATAAAGGTCCTGCAGCAGCAAGAAATGTGGGAATTACGAATACCAGCGGTAAAATTGTTCTATTTATTGGTGATGATATTATGGCGACCTCTACTTTGTTAGAAGAGCATTACAATTGGCATAAACGGCATCCAGATGATAACGTTGCTGTTCTTGGGTATGTCACATGGGTGCCAGGAGCAAAAGTTACTCTCTTTATGGAGTGGCTTGAACAAAGTGGTGCGCAATTTGGATATTCATTGATTAGAGATTCTGCTGATGTTCCCTATAATTTTTTCTATACGTCAAATGTATCTGTCAAAAGAGATTTTTTGCTTAAGTACGGGTTGTTTGATGAAGACTTCCCGTATGCTGCATGGGAAGATATAGAGCTTGCTTATAGACTATCGGGGGAAGGCTTACGAATTGTATATAATAGCGCTGCAGTGGGATATCATGAGCATCAGGTATGTCGAAGAAGTTTTTGCAAGAGGTCAAGGTTGGCAGGGAGGGCAATGGCAATCCTCCATCAAAAACATCCAGAGTTAAAAGAAAGGTCTGCTTCTATCGGTAGGTTAAACTTTGTAATAGGGATACTTATATGGAATCTTCCTTCTTTTATGGCAAAATTGATTCCGAGGGAGTATTTATATGCAAGCTATTCGTTCACAATTTCGCGTCACGTAGAGCAGGGTTATCGGGAATGGTTATAGTCGGTGTGATACAGAATAGCAAAATTCTGACGTAGCCAAACATATTAAGGAATAACTCATGTATCCACAAGTAACCGTTATTACTCCTACCTATAACCATGCATTGTATATAGCTGAATGCATCGAAAGCATGTTAAACCAGACAATAAAAGAGTGGGAGATGATTATTATTGATGATGGCTCAACAGACAGGACTGCAGATATTATAAAAAAATATAAGGATACACGAATACGGTACATTCATCATGTACATAGAGGGATAAATTTTCTGGGGGAAGTTTACAATGAGGCTCTTAATTTATCAAAAGGCGAGTTTGTAACCATCCTGGAGGGAGACGATTTTTTTCCTGAATCTCGCTTAGAAAGGCAAATCCCTGTTTTTGAAGACGAAGAAATAGTATTATCGCACGGTTTGATTGCAAACGTTGAAGGCGGAAATATCGTTTGCTATCCAAGCCTATGTCCCAAAGATGTGCGTAACAATGATCCTATTGGTTGTATTCTGAAGGAATTTCTTGCGGGATATAACCCAATCGCTACTCAAAGCGTAATGATAAGAAAGAGTTTTTTACTTGAAGCAGGTGGTTTTACACAACCGTCAAACCTTCCGCTCGTTGATTACCCAACATGGATGAGACTGTCTTTTCTGGGTCGTTTCAGATTTATTCCTGAAGTACTTGGATTCTGGAGGCGGCACCCAACGTCTGTGACCATGCAACGGAGTGATGAAATTTTTGACAGCTTCATAAGATACTGTGATGAGTTCGTTCAAAGCTTCAAAAGTGAGATAGAGGCTTCAAAGTTTTCTCTAAGCAGATTTGTAAAAAACAGGGGTGCCATTGGCTACCTTGCGCTTGGACTTTCAAAGCTTTCCGGAAAGGATTGGGATGGAGCTCTGAAATATTTTAAAAAGAGTTGGAAACGAAAAAAAGCGGTCAACAAGCCATTTCAAATGAGAATCCTTATAAGCATTTTATCTACTTACATTCATCTCGATTTACCTGGATATTTAATCAAAATGCGGGTTCTGTGCATGAAAAAGGGATTGAATAAAATGCCCTTTGTTATCCATTCCTCGAGAAATGGACATCATTAGGGCAAGAGGGGAGTGCAATTTTACGGTCTCAATATGTGCGGCATCTGCGGAAAAATAAATTTTAACCAAAAACCTATAGAGGATAGTCTCCTCAGAAGAATGACCGCCTGCCTTGTTCATCGTGGCCCCGATGATGAAGGAATATATATCAAAGAAAATATTGGTCTGGGGCACAAGAGACTTGCCATTATTGATCTTTCACCAAAGGGCCATCAGCCCATGTCATACGCGAATGGCCGCTACTGGATTGTCTACAACGGTGAAATGTATAATTTTAAAGAGGAACGCGAATTACTTGAGAAGAAAGGATATCATTTCATTTCCAGGACCGATACGGAGGTTGTCCTGGCCCTTTATCAAGAGTACGGCGCAGAATGCCTCCAGAGAATGAGAGGCATGTTTGCCTTTGCCATTTGGGATAAAAGAGAGAAAACTCTTTTTTTGGCCAGAGACAGAATCGGGGAAAAGCCGTTATTCTACTATTTGGACGATAGTTGCCTGATATTTGCTTCGGAGATAAAGGCCATTCTGCAAGATCCGACTATAGAGAGAAGACCGGATATGACGGCCATTAGCCATTATCTGACCTACCAGGATGTCCCCGCCCCTTTTTCCGCATTTAAAGGGATAAAAAAACTTCCTCCGGCGCATTACATTGTATGCAGGAACGGCAAAGTCGATTTGAAGAGGTATTGGAAGTTGTCTTATCTGCCAAAATTTTCCGTCGAGACCCCTTCTGGGGAAAAAGAACTGGAGACAGAGATCCTGGACAAACTCAGGGAGGCTGTTAAAATACGGCTTGTAAGCGATGTGCCTTTCGGGGCTTTCTTGAGCGGAGGGGTTGATTCAAGCGCTGTTGTAGCTCTTATGAGCGAACTTATGGATGAACCTGTCAAGACTTTTTCCATAGGATTCAAAGAGGCTGCTTACAATGAAGTAAACTATGCGCGAATGATAGCAGAAAGATTTAATACAGATCATACAGAGTTTATAGTTGAACCTAATGCCCTGGATATCCTGCCGGAGCTTATATGGCATTACAACGAACCGTTTGCCGATTCCTCCGCAATTCCAACCTATTATGTATCAAAACTTGCCAGGGAGCATGTTACCGTTGTCCTTAACGGAGATGGAGGGGATGAGAATTTCGCAGGCTATGGGAGGTATGCGGCCAATGAAATGGCTTTGAAGCTTGGAAAAATCTTCTCTCCATCTCTTGTTAAAGCGCTCCTTCCTTTGATTATGAAGTTCCCACATGGGAGCGATCCAGACAACTTTTTCTGGCGTTTGAAAAGATTTCTCCAGGAATTTATTCTTTCGCCGGAACTGAGAAATGGTCACTGGCTGTGCCATTTCACCACCGAAATGAAACAAGAAATATTGACCGATGATTTTAAGAGTTCTATTGAGGACATAGATTCTTTCGGCCTCCTGCTCGAAAAGTTCAGAGAGGCGGTTGCGGAAGACTTTCTGGACAAAGCCCTCTATGCGGATGTGATGATGTATCTTCCTGACGACCTGCTTGTGAAGGTGGATATTGCATCAATGGCTAATTCCCTTGAAGCAAGGTCGCCTTTTCTGGATCACAGGTTCATGGAATTTGTCGCCAAGATACCCTCACGGCTAAAACTGAAAGGGACAATCGGCAAGTATATTCTAAAAAAGGCTTTGACCAATATCCTCCCTGATCAAATTCTCAAAAGGGAGAAAATGGGTTTCGGCGTTCCTATTGACCATTGGTTTAGAAACGAATTAAAAGGCATGGCATACGATACGATATTGAGCAAAAAGGCCCTTGATAGAGGGTACTTTAAAAAAGAGGCTCTAAGAAAAATACTTGATGAGCATTCTTCCGGCAAGTGGAACTGGCATAACCATATATGGAATTTGCTGATGCTGGAGCTTTGGCACCAGATGTTTATTGATAGCGCTCCACTGCCTTCAAAAGGATCTTTCGCACATGGATTCCGATAGACCGCTAAGAGTCTGCGTTGTGTCACCACTGTATCATACCTCTCTTGGAGGTGTGGGGAGGCAGGCCCTGGCTTTGACGGAAAAACTGGAGTCCCTGGGCGTTAAGGTATTTGTTATAGCTCGAAAAATGAAAGGAACTCCAGAATGTGTTTTGAGCAGTCGTGTTTCGGTTCATAGAGCATGGGCCTTGAGACCCCATGTGCACATCCTGGAAGAAATGAGCTTGTCGAATCTCATGATCTCTCTTTCTTTCTGCTTTAGCACGGCATTGATACTTTTCAGAAAAAAGAAAGAATACGATCTGGTGCATTTTCACGGCGCAAGCCTGCCGCTTATTACAAACATTCTCCCGCTTAAACTTTATGGAAAAAAAGTCGTTGCAAAAGTTGCGTCTGCTAATCAAGGCACAGAAGCTGGGTCACTTCGGCATAAATATTCTCTTTTTGGACAAATGTTGATTCGGACGTTAAAAAAGGTGGATTGCTTTGTTGCTACCAGCAAAGAAATTAAAAAGGGGTTGTTAAATGATGGGTATATACAGGACAGAATTATCGGTATCCCTAATTTTGTAGATCAAGGTGTTTTCCACCCTTCTGATAAAGAATTAAGGGATCAAGCACATAAAGATTTTGGTTTTTCCGGTGAAACAATCGTAACCTTTACCGGTAGGCTGGTTAAGGGAAAAGGGATTGGCGTTTTACTTGCAGCGTGGGGAAAAGTAGTAGTTGATTTCAAGAACGTTTGTTTGCTTATTCTGGGGGAAGGTCCTTTTGAAAGTCGGTTGAAGGAACAATGCCAAGGCCTTGGGATAGAAAAAAATGTCAAGTTCTTGGGACTCGTTAATAATGTAAGAAAATATCTTGCAATGAGCGATATTTTTGTTTTTCCTTCTTTTCAGGAAGGCTTCCCCAATTCGGTTTTAGAGGCCATGGCATGTGGCCTTCCTGTCATTGCCACAAGAATTGGCGGGATTGTGGACGTGATAAAGGATGAAGAAAACGGTCTTCTGGTTGAACCTGGAAATGCCAATCAGTTGGCAGATGCATTGAAAAGACTGATTTGTGATGCCGAGTATGCATCAGCTTTAGGTCGAAATGCCCTTAAAACAATCCGTAAAAATTACGATATCAATGTGATTGCAAATGAATATATCGATCTGTACACCGGATTAATGAAATATTAAGAGGATATCTTAACCCGTTCAATCCTCATCATCTCATCCTCGCACATACGCAATCTCCATGAAAAAACTATACGCGCCGGTTTGACTATTTTCTATGTTATTTTAAAATAGTCTTGACTATTTTAAAATGTAGTTTAGAATAGTCAATATGGAAATACGTAACAAGTATCTAAAATACTGGCAGGAAATTTCAGCTTCAAAGGAAATGATCTTTCTTGCAGGGCCAAGACAATCCGGCAAGACAACTCTGGCGCAAAATATGATTGGGACACTTTTTGCCAATGTTTCGTATCTCAACTATGATTTTATTGAGAGCAAGAAGATAATAAAAGAAGATCCTTATTTTTTCGAAAAGCTTGATAGAAAAGATCGTTCTTTGCCCCTTGTGATTTTTGATGAAATTCACAAACATGATAACTGGAAAAACTATCTCAAGGGAGTTTACGATAAATTCCACGGACAGTACCAATTCCTCGTATCCGGCAGCGGCAGATTGGATGCCTTTCAAAAAAGCGGGGATTCACTCGCCGGCCGATATTTCATGTTTCATTTGTATCCATTAACCCTTGGAGAACTTGGGAATTCTGATTTATCCCCTAAGAGTTTGTTGGATGACCCTCTAAATGTCCCCCCTTTTAGAAATGAGATGTGGGACCTGTGGGATAAAATAGAAAAATTTTCGGGATTCCCGGAACCTTTTCTAAGAGGGGATAAACTTTTTTTTAATCGATGGCACAGTACCTACTCGAAGCAGCTTTTGTATGAAGATATAAGGAACATGAGCGGGATTCGCAAAATAGACAATCTGGTTTCCCTTTTTTCGATCTTGCCATCCAGAGTTGGCAGCCCTGTATCCATTAATAATCTGGCGATGGACATTGGAACGTCTTTTCAGACAGTCAATGAATGGTTGATGGTTTTTGACAAATTCTTTTTGACCTTTTCAGTATCTCCATGGACTTCGAAGATATCCAGAGCCATTAAGAAAGAAAAAAAGTTCTACATGATGAACCCGTCAATTGTAGAAGATAAAGAGAGCCGGATGGAGAATATTGTGGCCATAGAACTATTGAGGGCGGTTCAACTATGGACGGATATGGGTTTTGGAGATTTTAGTCTCCATTTTATTCGTAATAAGGAAAAGGAAGAGGTCGATTTTTTAATAGCTGAAAATAACAGGCCCAGACTTTTGGTAGAAGTTAAATCGAGCGAAACCAGTCCTTCCAGATCTTTGATTAAGTTCCAAAATTATTTGGATGTCCCGGCCATACAGCTTGTTTTGAGAAAAGAAACAGCCCGCATAATCAAAAATAACAACAATAAAATTCTTGTAGTTTCTGCCCCGGATTGGCTGGGGGCGTTGCCGTGATGAAAAAGCAAGCCATTATTATCATTCCCGCCTATAATGAAGAAAAAAATATTGCAGGCGTGATAAATGGGATAAAAAATGTTATACCTAATACCGACATCCTGGTCGTAAATGACGGAGGAGAGGATCGAACAGAAGAGATCGCCCGGGAACTGGGAGCGCGCGTGATTAGCCTTTCTTATAATATGGGGTATGGTGTTGCGCTTCAAACAGGTTTCAAATTTGCATTAAAAAGAGGATACGAATATGCGGTACAAATAGATGCGGACGGGCAGCATGATCCTGAAGATATTCCAAAGTTGTTGGATGGGGTATTCAACAATAAGGCTGATGTAATTATAGGCTCGCGGTTTTTAGGCAAAGGAAACTATAGAGCTCCTTTCATAAGAAGGGTCGGGATGCTTTTTTTTGCCTGGTTGACTTCACTTATAATTGGCAAGAAGATTACCGATCCTACTTCAGGGTATCAGGCTATCAATAAACGTGGGCTTCAATTTTATGCAGGCGACAACTATCCAGTTGATTTTCCGGACGCCGATGTAATAATAATGCTGCACAGGGCGGGATTGAAAATTAAGGAAATTCCAGTGAATATGAATCCCAGCATACAGAAAAAATCAATGCATTCCGGCCTGAAGCCTGTATATTACATATTTAAAATGTTTCTTTCTATTCTTGTTACCTTACTGAGAAAAGCGGAGATCTGAGATTATGCCGATCAGACAACAGATATTTGCCCTGATTGTTGGTATAGCGATATCTATTTTTATAGTGGAGATGGTTCGGAGAAGAAAATTGCGGGAGGAATACTCCTGGTTGTGGCTTATTACCAGCTTGGGCATAATTATCTTAGTCATTTGGTATGACCTTTTAGTCTTTATTACCGAAATGATCGGCGCTGCTTTGCCCACCACCACACTCTTTGTTTTCGGCCTGCTTTTTCTCCTTTTGATTGCACTTCATTATTCTGTAAAGATTTCATCCTTGACAGATCAGGTTAGGAAGCTGGCTCAGAAAATCGCTATTTTGCAGTCGGAATTAGATGAGCGGAAAGCGGAGAGCGGAGAGGGGAGAGCAGAGAGCAGAGAGGGGAGAGCAAAGAGCTAAGAGCTAAGAGCAAAGAGCAAAGAGCAAAGAGCTAAGAGCTGAGAGCGGAGAGCAGAGAGGGGAGAGCAGAGAGGGGAGAGCAGAGAGCGGAGAGAAAGATCACCCCAGTACGATAGTTCCTCCCTACGGGGCAGGCGAAAGTACGAAAGT
>VMSQ01000279.1 GCA_013792055.1 Desulfobacteraceae bacterium | reverse complement strand
CCTTCGCAACCTTATCCATCTCCCATGTTCTGATCTGTATTTCTATACGTTCCCCAAAAGGCCCTATAACTGTTGTATGCAGTGCCTGATACATATTTGGCTTGGGAGACGCGATATAATCCTTAATCTTTTTGGGAACAGGCTTCCACAGGGAATGTATAAACCCTAAAGCCTTATAACAGTCAGATACTGTATCGAGAATTATCCTAAAAGCGATAATGTCATAAACCTCTTCAAATGCCAGATTCTGGTTGACCATTTTCTGGTATGTACTGAAAATATTTTTGTATCTGCCCAGAATCTTGCACTTCAGATTATCTTCATCCATCTTTTTCTTGATAAGGTTTTTAACTGTTTCAATATATTTATCGCTTTCCTCCCTGTCCTTGCTTATCAATCTCTCGATATTTGAACATTCTTCGGGATAAAGATACTTGAATGAAATATCTTCCAGCTCATTTTTAATCCAGTAAATACCCAGACGAGCGGCAAGTGGTGCATAAATATCAAGAGTTTCCCGAGCGATCTGCTTCCTTTTGTTCTCCTTATGGAATTGAAGTGTTCTCATGTTGTGAAGACGGTCTGCCAGCTTGATTAATATGACCCGGATATCATCCGCCATAGCGAGAATCATCTTCCTGATACTCTCTGCCTGGCGTGCCGCCTGAGAACTGTCAAAGGGAAGAACGCTGATTTTGGTTACACCAGAAACTATATGAACGATTTCCTGTCCAAACATCTCCTTTATTTCTTCTACTGTAGCATGAGTATCCTCTATAACATCATGTAAAAGGCCGGCTGCTACGCTAATAGCATCCAGCTTCATATCTGCAAGGATGCCGGCAACTTCAAGAGGATGAGACAAATAAGGTTCACCGGACAGCCGAACCTGGCCGTCATGGACTCTCGCCGAATAGATATAGGCTCGATCAATTATATCTATATCTGCGTCAGGATTGTGTTCAGAAACTTTGTCTATTATGTCGCTAATACGAATCATCTTCAATACGCCTTGGCAAATACTACCCTGTTTGTGCTTGGTCTTCCACAGCATACACACTTCCCTTTCTCATTTTCAATATCAAAAGGAATGCATCGTATTGTAACGCTAAGATCTTCTTTAATTCGGGATTCGCATTCATCAGATCCGCACCAGTGAGATAAAGCAAATCCACCGTGAATTTCAGGTTTCTCAAGATTTTCAGGGGTAAAAAATTCTTTGAACTTCCTGGTATCATCAATTTTTACAGAATTTTCTTTTCTTAAAGAAATAGCCCGCTCGAATAAATTTTTTTGTATTTCGTCCAGAATATCTGTTATTTCAGCAACAAAAACATCCCTTTTCAAAGAAGTTTTATTATTGTGTTCCTGATCCCTCCTGCCGACAAAAACAGAATTTTCAGCTATATCTCTTGGACCGATTTCAACTCTAAGTGGTATGCCTTTCTTTATCCAGTCCCAGCCTCTCGCACCTCCTATATCCCGGTCGTCAATTTCTACTTCAATGCTGCGGTGTGCATAGGACTTATCCTTAAGCTCTTTTGCAAGGCTTTCAGTAAATTCCATTACCTTGGACCTGTCTTTAGGATTTTTTATAATAGGTAGTAAAACTACATGTGAAGATGCAATTTTAGGAGGAAGTATTATGCCGTCATCATCACTATGAGTCATAATAAGCCCTCCGATAAGACGGGTTGAAACACCCCATGAAGTCGTCCATGCATATTCTTCTTTTTCTTCAGCAGATTGAAATTTTATATCTGATGCCTTTGCGAAATTCTGACCTAAAAAATGTGATGTGCCTGCCTGAAGTGCTTTTCTATCCTGCATCATAGCTTCTATACACATGGTATCAACCGCGCCGGGAAATCTTTCTGAAGGCGTTTTTCTTCCCTTTATCACAGGCATGGCCAGATATTCTTCAGCAAGTTTCTCATAGATATTAAGCATCATCTTGGTCCGCGTAATAGCCTCATCTTTAGTTGCATGTGCCGTATGTCCTTCCTGCCACAGAAATTCACTTGTTCTTAAAAATAAGCGGGGCCGCATCTCCCACCTGACAACGTTTGCCCACTGGTTTATCAAAACAGGAAGGTCCCGATAACTGTCAACCCACCTGGAAAATGAATCTCCTATAATTGTTTCAGAAGTAGGCCTGATTATTAAAGGCTCATTTAGCTGCCCTGCCGGGACAAGGCCGCCGTCAGGACCTTTTTCAAGCCTGTGGTGGGTAACCACAGCGCATTCCTTTGCGAAACCTTCAACATGTTCGGCCTCTTTTTCAAGAAAACTCAAAGGTATAAAAAGAGGAAAATATGCATTTTTAACTCCGGTTTCTTTAAACATATTATCTAGTACTTGCTTAATATTTTCCCAAATCGCATACCCCCAGGGTTTTATTACCATACAGCCTCTTACGGGAGATCTTTCAGCCAAATCCGAATGTTTTATAACTTCTTGATACCATTGCGGATAATCTTCAGCTCTCGTTGGATTAATTGCGGCTTTTGCCTGTTTTTTCATATCTATCCTTTCCGTATCTCTTTCAGCAGAACTTCAACAAGTTTCTCCTGTGGAAATTTTTTAACAACCTTTCCTCTCTTAAAAAGTATTCCTTTGCCATCTCCCCCTGCTATGCCGATATCAGCCTCTTTTGCCTCTCCAGGTCCATTTACCATGCAACCCATGATAGCAATCTTAATATCCAAGGTGCTTGTTAAAAGTGCTTTGTCCACCTGTTCAACAATATCAAAAAGATCAATTTTACAGCGTCCGCAGGTGGGACAGGAGATTATTTCAGGTCCACGTCTGCGGATATTAAGGGCTTTCAGTATTTCAAAACCTACACGCACCTCCTCTACCGGATCTCTGGTCAAAGAAACACGAATAGTATCTCCGATACCTTCTGCGAGCAGCATACCTATGCCTATAGAAGATTTTACTATTCCAGGAAAAAGTGCACCAGCTTCTGTAACTCCGACATGAAGAGGAATGTCGGTTTTTGAAGAAAGCAGTCTGTAAGCTTCTAAGGTACGATGGACATCAGATGCCTTTATTGATACTTTTATCTGATGGAAATCCAATGATTTCAGCAGTTCTATATGCCTGACAGCGCTTTCCACCATTGCCTCTGCGCTTGCGCCATTATATTTTTTTAATATCTCCTTTTCAAGAGAGCCCGAATTTACTCCTATTCGAATTGGTATATTAAAATCCGTGGCGCATTCAACAACAGCTTTTACCTTTTTTATGCTGCCTATGTTCCCGGGATTTATCCTCAATCCATCAGCTCCGGCTCTCGCTGATGCTATAGCCAGACGATAGTCAAAATGTATATCAGCTATAATTGGAATTGAAATTTTTTCCTTTATTGATGATATTGCGTTGGCTGCATCCTCATCAGGTACAGCCACCCTTACAATTTCACATCCGGCTTTTTCCAACCGCCCTATCTGGGCAACTGTTGACACAATATCCTGAGTAAATGTATTTGTCATTGACTGAACGGCAATAGGAGCCATACCCCCTATTTTCACTTTTCCGACCTTTATCTGACGCGTTTTTTTTCTATTTATAGTAAAAGACATAGTAACTACTCAGGTTGTTAGGTTCAGGGTTCACAGTTACCTTTTTATAAGGAAAACAATTACAAAACACAAGTGTCTATTTAACTTGAATAAAGGAGAACCGTCTGTTAATTATAAATATTTAAAACTTATTTAACTATTGTACAATGATAAAAATGGCTCCAGAAAACAGCGATAAAAAATTTGATAGTAAACACAAGTCAGACGCACAACCTGATAACTCAATTAAGTATGAGATTTTAAAACATTCATTAAACAATGAACTCTCGTGTGCATCTGCGTTTTTGATAGCAAAGGAGTTCAATGTCTCTCCTGATAAGGTTGGAATGACCGCAGATTTAATTAATTGCAGATTTATTAAATGCCAGATGGGATTGTTTGGGTATAGACCTGATAAAAAAATTATAAAACCAGTAATGACAGCAGACCTAAATCTTAAAAATGCAATAGTCGGCAATATTGTTGAAGGAAGGCTGGCTTGCAAAATTGCGTGGGATATAGCGTCCCGCTTCAAACTAAATAAGATGACAGTCAGCAGTATATGCGAAGGCATGAATATTAAAATTAATAAGTGTCAACTGGGAGCCTTCTAATTGTATTTCTCTAAAGATAAAATAAATTTCAATAAAAAGTCAGCTCACCTAATTTTGGCAATAATGGCTGTATTATTTATCTTTTCAGTGTGTTATTGTGGATGTGAAAAGGAACAAGGTCCTATACTTCAAGGCATTCTTAAAGCCGGTGAAATTACTGTCTATACCCGTAATAACGCCCACTGTTACTACCTCTACCGGGAAGAGGCAATGGGTTTTGAGTATGATCTTGCAAAGGCTTTTGCTGATTATCTGGGAGTTAAATTAAAGGTTAGAATTGCTGAAAAATGGGATGGTATGATTCCTGCCTTGATGGAGGGAACAGGTTCATTTATTGCTGCCAGCATGACAATTATGCCTAAAAGGAAGAAATGGGTTTCCTTCTCAAATGGATATATGCCAATCCAACAGTACGTAATTGTACATAGAAACAACAGATCAATTAGACGTCCGGAGGATCTCGCCGGAAAAACTATCCATATTAGAGCAGGCACTTCCTATGAGGAAAGGCTTAACTTGCTTAAAAATAAAGGTATTGATTTTGAAATTAAGCTGCATGATGATTTAGCCACAGAAGAACTCATACGCCAGGTCGCTGAAGAAAAGATAGAAGTCACAATAGCCGACAGTAATATCGCCTTGCTTAACCAAAGACACTATCCCCAGGCTGTCCTGGCATGTCCGATAAGTGAGCAGGAATTTCTGGGGTGGGCTGTAAATCGAAATGCCAGAAATCTTCTCTACCGTATAAATTGCTTTTTCAAAACCATAAAAGAAAGTGGTAAATTTAATGAAATATACAACAAGTATTATGGAAATATTGACAATTTCGATTATGTTGACCTAAGAGCGTATCACAGGAGGCTTAAAAGCAGGCTTCCTAAATATAAAAAAATTATCATGGAAGCAGCAGATTACCATGGTTTTGACTGGAGATTAATTGCAGCGCAGATATATCAGGAATCTCATTTTAACCCACAAGCAGAAAGTCATTCTGGAGCGAAAGGTCTTATGCAGCTTACCAGTTCCACCGCCCAAAGCCTCGGAGTAAAAGAAATTTTAAATCCAGAACAAAATATTAATGCAGGGGTTCAGCATTTGAAGGCTCTTTATAATTATTTTGAAAAAGCAAAAGGTAGAAACAGGTTATTTATAGCTTTAGCTGCTTACAATGTTGGCCAGGGACATATTCTTGATGCTCAGAATATTGCACGTAAAATGAATCTTGACTCCAATAAATGGTCTTCACTCTCGAAAACTCTGCCTCTTTTAACCTACCAAAAACATTATAAAAAGGCCAGATACGGATATTGCAGGGGAACAGAACCCATAGAATACATAAACAAGATTATGATATATTATGATATCTTGAAGCGTAAGGGAATAGAATATGAAACATATGCCAAATCAAAGCTGGCAGAAAAGGGGGATAAAAAAATCAGAACTGCCCAACAAATGGATTAGAAAGTTTTTCTCTCCCTATAGTGGTGTTAGGCCCATGTCCCGTGAAGACCTTTACATCATCACCCAGGTTAAACAGCTTGTTCTTTATGCTGGATATTAGAGTGTTAAAATCTGCTCCAGGCAAGTCAGTACGTCCAATCGAACCTGCAAAAAGGGTATCTCCAACAAAAACATTGCTATCAATATAAAGCGAAATCCCTCCGGGTGAATGCCCAGGAGTATGTATAACTTTTAATCTGATTTCTCCAAAGGTTATGGTATCGTTATCTTCCAGTGTTCTATCGGGTGGTGGTGAGTTCTCTGCTGAAAATCCAAATAAAGTTGCATCAGAAGAAAGCCGGCTCAGCATTGGCGCATCAAGAGAATGAATAAGGATATCAGCACCTGTTGCTTCTTTCATTTCTTTGTTGCCGCCGACATGATCAAAATGGCCATGAGTGTTTATTATATGTTTTAATTTCAGCTTTGAGTCTGCAAGGGAAAAAAGAATTCTTTCCGTCTCATCTCCAGGATCTATTACTGCGGCTTCTTTGGTTTTCTCACACCCTAATATTATGCAGTTTGCCATAAGCATCCCGACAGCCAGCTCTTTAATAATCAAAATACCTCCTCGATGTTATTCCGGGGTGTTTGTCAGGGTTTGCGGCTTGATAATTTTTTCTTCTTCCAGTGAGATGCGTATGCTGTCAAGGATTCCATTGATAAAAGCACCTGATTCTTCTGTGCCGAATTTTTTTCCTATATCAATAGCCTCATTAATAGATACTTTTGATGGAATATCACCACAGAAAAGCATTTCATATACCGCAAGTCTCATAATATTTCTGTCAACAATGGACATACGGCTGATCTTCCAATTACTGGAAAAGCGCCTAATTACAGAGTCAATTTCAGGCAAAGCCTTGATAACACCGTTTATCAGTTCAAGAAAGAAGGACAAACTGCTTTTTGAGGTCACAAAATTTCCACAAAAGAGTTTAACCGCTTCTTCTGAGTAATTATGACTCATATCCATATAAAAGAGAACCTGCATGGCGAGTTCCCGTGCCTTGCGTCGGTTTCTCATTTTTATTTCTTATCTACAGCCTCAATCAGGTTAGCCATTTCAATGGCGCTTAATGCCGCACTCCATCCTTTGTTGCCGGATTTCATACCAGCGCGTTCTATAGCTTGTTCAATCGTATCAGTGGTTAAAACTCCAAATATTACTGGTACACCGGATTCCAAGCTAACCATTGCAATACCTTTACTTACTTCAGCGCTTACATAATCAAAATGCGGTGTCGCACCACGAATCACAGCTCCAAGACATATAACGGCATTATACCGACTTTTTTCTGCTACCTTTTTTGCAATTAAAGGTATCTCAAAAGCACCAGGTACTTTTATTATTTCAATATCTTCTGCATCAGCACCGGAGCGCAGCAATGCATCAACTGCACCTTCTGTGAGCTTGCTGGTAATAAAATCATTAAAACGGCTAACAACTATGGCAAATTTTTTTCCTTTGGCAAGGAGTTTCCCTTCAATAACTTTCTGCATTTATGTTCCTCCCGCTTAAAAATTTACAGTATTGAATCAATATTAAGCAGATGTCCCATCTTAAGTCTTTTACACTCAAGATAACCTTTGTTATACTCATTAGGCTTTATTTCAATCGGCACCTGTTCAACAACGCTCAGTCCGTATCCATCAAGCCCGACCATTTTCTTGGGATTGTTTGTAAGCAACCTCATTTTTCTTACCCCAAGATCTACCAAAATTTGAGCGCCTATACCGTAATTTCTCATATCAGACTTGAATCCTAACTTCTCGTTCGCTTCAACTGTATCAAAGCCCTGATCCTGAAGCGCATAGGCCTTGAGCTTATTTACAAGACCAATTCCTCTGCCTTCCTGCCTGATATAAAGAAGGACACCAACCCCCTCTTTTTCTATCTTCTCCATTGCTTTATGAAGCTGATCTCCGCAGTCGCATCTAAGAGAACCGAATATATCACCAGTCAGGCATTCCGAATGTACCCTGACAAGTACAGGTTTTTCCGGATCTATTTCTCCCTTAACCAAGGCAATATGAAGCAAATCATCAACATCATTTTCATATACAATGGCCTTGAACTGACCTGCATGTGCGGTAGGTATAACTGTTTCGGCAGCCCTATGTACAAAACATTCCTTGCTCATACGGTATTCTATCAGATCCGCAATAGTACATATTCCGATACCATGTTCTTCGCTGAATTTCTCAAGAGACGGCATTCTGGCCATAGTACCATCTTCATCCATTATTTCACAAATAACCCCAGCTGGTTTTAAACCTGCGAGGGATGCCAGATCAACAGACCCTTCTGTCTGACCCGCCCTGACCATCACCCCGCCTTCTTTTGCCCTTAATGGGAATACATGTCCAGGCCTGACAAGATCGATAGGTTTAGCACCATCTGCAACAGCCGTAAGAATTGTGGTAGCACGGTCGGCTGCAGAAATCCCTGTTGTAACACCGCGTCTTGCTTCTATTGATACGGTAAAACCTGTTTTAAATGGAGATGTATTGTTGTCAACCATAAGCGGAAGGTCAAGGACATCAAGCATTTTACCTTTCATAGAGAGGCAGATCAGTCCCCTTCCATATCTAGCCATGAAATTAATGGCTTCAGGAGTAACTGCTTCGGCGGCCATTGTTAGATCGCCCTCATTTTCACGGGCCTCATCATCAACAAGGATAACCATTCGACCGGATTTTATCTCCTGAATAGCTTCTTCAATACTAATAATTGGCATTTTCTTAATATCTCCTGTTTATTTTGAATCGCGAGCCTTAACAGCCCGCAACTTTATTACTCAAGTTTCGCACCCACTAATTCCTATGAACCTTCTCTGGCAGGGCAGGTATTAGATAATTTTTTTAAAAAGCAAAATATGTTCACTCTGGCTTTGGCAACGGCACCCCGCCCGCCTCGCCTG
>VMSQ01000034.1 GCA_013792055.1 Desulfobacteraceae bacterium | reverse complement strand
TGTCAATGGACAATAAAACTGACCCAGTAGCGGACAATAAAACTGACCCACCCCTCGGCACTTAGTTTAAGTTGATTTTTTGTTTCAGCCGATAGCTTTCTCCACCCATCATAAAAATATGTGAATGATGGATAATGCGGTCTACAATCGGAACGGCTACATTGTCATCAAAGAAAAAGTCCCCCCAGTTCGTAAAGTCCTTGTTTGTGGTTATAATAATAGAGCGATATTCATACAGAGCATTTATCAGCTGGAAGAAATTGAACATGCTTTGTTTGTTCATGGGCAGATATCCCAGCTCATCAATCACAAGCGTATCGAACTTTGATATTGTATTGATTTTCTTTTTCAACTCTCCTCTTGTTTCAGCAAGATCAAGCATCTCAATCAGTTCCAGGGCTGTAGTAAACAGAACCTTGTATCCAGCATGGACCGATTTGTAGCTGATACCGATGGCCAAATGGGTTTTGCCAACACCGGGAGGCCCGATAAAAACGATATTTTCACGGTTATCGATATAAGAAAAATCAAGCAGCCGATTGATCTGCTTTTTTGTAATAGTAGTCTGGGATACAAAATCAAACTCTTCAATCTGTTTTTTAACTGGGAACCCGGCCCGCTTCATGTTGAGATTAACTCTGTTTCCATCCCTTTTGCTCAGCTCATGGCTTACAAGCATATCCGCGAACTGCAGATAAGAGGCTTCATTGTTTTCAGCCTGGCCGACCAGCATTTCCAGAGACTCTGCAATGGAGTTAAAGCGCAGGGAGTTATATTTATTTATGACTGTTTCAAATGTATTCATGCGCTGTAACCCCCTTGTTGTGATGCCCCGATATCGGCACTATACTATACCTGCTTAAAGCATCGGAGCGACGTTCTTGATTATCCGGCCAGGAAAAAGGCATATGTTCCCTGTTGCTGTAAAAAGCCTCCAGATAGTCTCTTATGAACGTAACTGTAAGTCGGGGTCTCTCAGCCAATAGGCCAAGAGGATTATCGATATCCTGTTTATCAGAATGCTGTTTTATAACTTTGATTAATCCCGTGAACTGATCTCTGTAGATTTTAGGAGATGAAGCCTTTAAAATAGTACAAAGCTTTTGCCCAAGCTCATTTCCAACAATCCCGGCTATATCCTCTTCAAGATCCTTTATGCGTTTTCGATGATCACGATAATGGTTTGTATTTTTTATGATATGCCCTTTACCCTCGCAAATATCGTGCTCGGCAATCATATCGCTGGATTCAGAATTGCAAATCATCAGTTTCCTACCGTCCTGTCTTATCATAACAGTGGATGACTGATAGATCATGGGAACCGAGTATTTGTTTGACCTGTATGATATCAGAGATGTTTTATCTACATTCCGCTTCTGGCCATTAGCATCAAACATCATCTCGGGCTGCAAGTAAGGCTTCATTTTTGACTGTTCAACAAGAGCATAAACTTCTTCCGGTTTTTTCATTGTTGTGCCGTGAATGCGCTTATTTGCAACTGTATCCACCCAACTGAAAAGATCTGTCTTGAGCTGATCAAAAGAATCAAATGTATCGCCATAGAAAAAATCGTTCTTTACATATTTTACACCGGATTCAACCTTGCCCTTGCTTTCCGGGTCATATCCTTCACATACCCGGATATCAAACCGGGCAGCCGAAGCATATTGATAAAACCTTTCATTGAACCAGACCTCCCGGAACTCTTCCCTGATTGCCACAAGCCTGGTCTGGTCATACACGCATTCTTCGCAAACACCGTCAAAGTATCTAAAGGCCTCATTATGCATCCTGATAAACATTTCTGTATTGATTGGCTGCTTAGAGGCCGCAACATACATCTGTCGTGAAAAGGAAAGAACAAATACTACAAAATAGACAGTGATAAATTTGTCACCAACAGGCACATTTTTTATTTCTCCGGGATCTACCTGGCACTGAACTCCTGGAACCATATCTATAACAGGCTCATAATAACGTTTCTGCTTCATGGCTATATTTT
>VMSQ01000130.1 GCA_013792055.1 Desulfobacteraceae bacterium | reverse complement strand
TTGACAGCCCTTTTTTTGTTGCCATGAAAAGAGCTGAATATGCAAATAGATTAAAACCAAGTACTGCAACGCGTGCAAATGGGCAAACATTCCTTATAAGCCTTAGCCTGATAGGCAGCTTTTTGTTCTTCGGAGGAAAAAAAGCTGCGGTGTTCATTATAATTATGCGTTTAACTCTTTCCGGGTGTTTTACAGCATAAGCCATTCCGATTATCCCACCCCAGTCGTGAACAACAAGAGTCAGCTTTTCCTTCAGGTCAAGGTAATCTAAAAGAGCTTCTATATCATTTACACGGCTTTTCAGCCTGTAGTCGTATGTTTTTATGTCAGGCTTATCGGACAGCCCGCAGCCGATATGATCTAGCGCAATGGTTCGAAATTTGGGTGAAAGCTCCTTTACAAGGTTGCGATAATAGAAAGACCAGGTTGGATTTCCGTGAATCATTATAATCGGATCGCCTGAGCCTTCGTCAATATAGTGGTATTTAAACCCGTTTAAATCCATATAATGAGACTTAAACGGGTATAGATGCCTAAAAGGCGATATATCAACTGGTTTATTCTTCTTCATATTTTGTAACTACTAAGGTTCACGGTTCAGGGTTCAGGGTTCAGGGTTCACGGTTCACGGTTGTCGGTTTACAGTTAACAGTTTTATGCCTGCTCTCTGCTCTCTGCTCTCTGATCACTGACCTCTGATCACTGACTACCACTTACCACTCTATCCCCAGCATAAGACAGTTAAGGCCGCTGCCGATTCCCAAAAATCCGACAAGATCATTTTTCAAAAGAAACTCACGTTCCGATGCTATTGCAGCAGTTATTGGAAGCGATACCGTGCCGATATTTCCAAGATACTGAAAGGTGGTAAAATCTTTCCCTTGTGCAATACCTATAGATTCAAGTATGGTTTTTTGGTGAGTTACCCCCACCTGATGACATATGACTTTGTCGGGCTTGTCATCGGGCCATGACAGTTCTTTTTTGAAATCTTTGTATGTTTCAATTCCCAGAACAACACCGTGCTGCAAAACACCGATAGAATCCGTTTCCATAACATGAAGTCCGCTTGCAGGTATGCCGGTATCCGGACCCCACCGGCAAAGTTCATGATGCTTTGTTGCGTTTCTTACTACTCCTCCCATAAAGCGGTGTCCCTTGTCTGAAACCGATTCATCCGTTAAAAGAACAGCAACAGCTCCGGAGCCGCCTGTAAGGGTAGCTATTGTTTTCTTAAAAACATCCATATCTTTTGTTTTAACCAGCCTGTCTATTGTGATATCAACGATCTGACGGGCTGATTCGCATGATACTACAATCCCTGCCTTGATCTGCCCCAGCTCGATAGCGTTGGCGATATGAACCATTCCATTTAGAATTCCCAGACAGGCATTTGAAACATCATGGATATGTGCTTTATGACTAATGCCAAGGCCATTGGCCACTGCGCAGGCGGTTGCCGGTTCTAAGTTGTCTCTGCAGACGCCTCCGTAAATGAGCATATCAATTGAGTCTGGGGAAATACCGGAAGCTTCTATTGCCTTTTGTCCTGCCCTTATAGCCCCTTCATGCATTTTAAATCCAGGATCCCAGAACCTGCGTTCCTGTATCCCAGTGATTGCTTCAAGCTGACCTTTTTGCAGATGAAGTTTTTCATATAGAGGCTCCAGCCGCATTTCCAGATCTTCCGATGTTACTACATTCGGAGCAAGCTCATAACCAAATGAATCTATGTAAACTTTAGAGTAAAGCATATAAGTTATTATCGATTGAATATTGACGATTGAAGATTGAAGACCAAAGAAATTGAAGATTGTATATTGAAAATTGAATATTGAAGGAATTCTGTTAATTTTAATCCACAGATTACCCCAGTACGATCTTCCGGACCTACGGGGCAGGCGCAGATTACACAGATTTTCGTGAGTTATTGGGTTAATTTCCCCGAAGCAAACTTCGGAGTAGTTAATTTAAAATAATGGAGCGAAGCGATTTCCATAAATATACAATATACAATATTCAATATTCAATCCATATGCGATACCGCAAATCTTCAATCTTCAATTTAGTTCCGGCTTAGGAACAAGCCTTATCCCAAAATCTTGCATTTCATATATATAAAGTCCATCAACTTTCAGGAACCCGTTTGCCTGTATAGTAGGGACCGGGATATCCTGTATTCTTGTTACTACGGCTTCAATTTCTATCCTTTTATTTTCCTGAACAATCTGGCCTCTATAAATCCAGCTGTGCGGTTTATCTGTTATAAATTCGAAGATATGAGTTTCGGCAAGATGGCTCCAGCGGTCAATTGCCATGAATTTTATAAGCTGAATAAAAGACTCGATGCCCAGGGAACCAGGACATACAGGATCCTGATAAAAGTGAGCCTTAAAGAACCATTCATCAGGATCAACCTTTTTTATGCCGCGAATGAATCCCAGACCTTCGGTGCCGCCATCCCGGATATAAGTTTCAATTTCATCAATCATCAGCAATGCTTTTGACGGCATTGCCAGACTGCGTGCAGGAGCAGATTCCCGATCAAATGGAGTTAATGGTGCAAGTTTTTTAAATACATGTGAAACTGATTTTTTCAGTTCGTCCGGTTCCGGACAGTAAGCTCTTTCTGCGGCATCTAATATGCCGACCTGTTGAGCCAGAGCTTGCTTTGTAAAAAATCCGAAATTAGTCGTTCCTTCATATATTAATTTGTCAGACTGCAGGATTTGTATGTCAAAGTGCTCTATTATCATATCACCTGCTTCAGCAACCTGAGTCATGCGGGTACGCATTGTAAGGGTTTTTGAATCAGGCAAAACCTGATGGTGCAGGGTTGCTTTTCCTCCAAGATTCCTGAACTTAAGATCTTTTTTACTTTTCAGCGCAGATCCCATATATGCTGCAAGCCATCCGCAGGGCTGAAGAGCAATTTCAAGGAGTATGCAGTACGGCATGACAGGAATACGATTTGCTTTAAAGTACCACCCATCCGGGGGTATTTTGTATTCCGCTTCTATCCATCCATCTGCTTTCAATACCCATTTTCCCGGTTCAATTTTAGTTATTTTGTCTATAAACAGATATGGGGGCCCAGGAAGCCTGGCAATAATTCTTTCTTTATCAAAAACCTTATATGGTTCACCAAATGCCTCGGAAGGTTTTCCGATTGAAAATGCCAGAATACTGTTATAGTCATAACCTGCTTTTTTCTTCCAGATCGATTCGATTTCTTTACGGCTTATTCCTGACATTTTCATAGACATGTCTTTGAACATGACAATTCGCTGTCCGTCACCAAACATGTGTGCATCTGCAATTACATAAGGTTCCGGATCATAACCGATTTCCTTTATCTCCACTTCGTAAATAACATGTCTGGTGTCGGGAGTTACAGGCCCTCTGCATTTAAGTATGCTCTCAACTCCAACAACCGGTTCATAACATACATCAGGTTTGCCGGTTACCCATCCGATTCTCTGAATAAATACTCTAAGTGTATGAGCGCAGCATTCATACATGAGGGTGCCTGGCATAACCATGTCATCCTTGAAATGGCAGGTTAGAAACCAGTCTTCAGGATTTATATCTGCTTCAGCCCTTATCAAGCCCATTTTATAACGGCCGCCTTCTGGGTCAAGGTTTAGTATTCTGTCTATCAGTTTCATCCTGCCGCCGGGCAACTTAAGTGAATCAGCTATTTCTATACCATTAAAAAGGCTGCCGAAACATTTTTCAAGATTTCCGGCTCTAAGAGCTTCGACTTCATCATCATTGTATTTTTCAGTGTAAACCGGTACAAGCTCATTCCAGTCGGAAGGCTTTTTACCCTGTTTAGGTTCTGTTTCTTCTTTTGTTAAGATTATGCCGCCTGAATTTATAATTTCTTCTTCTGTAAAGAAGCCGGCGCATCCATTAGTCATGCTTATAAGAGGTTTATTATTTATAAAGCCTTCAAAGCTGAAGAAGAAAAGAAAAGTATCACGCTGGCGTACAAATTTTTCAATTTTTATTTCATATCTTATTACATCATTAGGGCAGGGTAGTCCGCGGTGAAACTTAACTACTGCATCAAGAAGCCTGTATGCTCTTTCTCCCTTAACAGCAAGATCGATACCAAGGTATGAGCATAAAAAAAGGTCAGCCTGTCCTGCTTCAACAGATATACATACAGGAGCATGTCCACCGTCAAGATACCACGCTCCCGGCAGTACATCATGTTCTGTTACTATGCGACCGGAGCCCAGTGAGCCTTTTTCGCCTTCTACAGAAATTATCCTGTCGACAAGCATTAGCGGATCGTCAGGAAGCCGCACCCGTACTTTGTAATTGTCAACTGCTGCAAACTCAGGGCCAAGAACCTTTGCTACTGAACCTGTTGCAAACTCCATGCACATGTCGCGCGAGAAAGCTGGACGCAGTGGAGGAAATGCTTCCTGTATTTCTTTATATGAAATTATGTTTTCAAGAAGTCTGGCCTGAATGGTGAATGCTTTTTCAATGCCCTTGCTTAACTCATTAGAAAAATTAATAAAAGCCTCATGGGCTTCTGCAACAACATTTATATTTGTCGTTATGGGTTCGATCAAATTATTATAGATCAAGACCTTATCTGAATTATTATTATTATCAGTCTTATGGGATTGTGAAGGTTTTAAATCAATATTTGAGGGGAGCGCAGGGGAGGGGGCTTTTCCTCCAATACTTATAATAAACTGTTTTTCAGATTTATCATGGTATGACTCTTTAATTACCTTTTCATATAAATCGGTTCCATAGATTTTGCCTAAATCAACCGGGATACGTTCTGTGATGAGTGAACCTAAAAATTTGAGAACCGTAATATAATCATCTTCTCCGCGTATACATGCGGAAACAGACAGATGAGGTTTTTGATCCAGTATGCGGCTGATCATCCTGGTGCATGAAGAATGAGGCCCCATTTCAAGGAATATACGTATTCCGTCTTTATATGCCTGCTCGATTGTGGTTGTGAAATCAAAGCCGTCAATTGCCTGTTTAAGGACAGAGGAAGCAGCGCTGTCGCTTGTAAGGTCGTATGAACGTCCAAGAGCGCAACTGTAAAATTTTATATTTTCCGGAGATGTGGTGGGAAAGATATGAAGTTCTTTGTAAGCGTCCGCAACAGCAACTGCCGCATCACAGTGGACGCTGACAATGCCGTCAAGAAAAATCGCTTCGCATCCGAGCATCTTGATTGATGCATCAATATTGTCTTTTTGGCCGCCGATTACACATTCATCCGGTGTATTTATTATAAGGAGTCTTGCATATGGGAATTTATTTATAACTTTAGTGACGATATCTGCCGGACGATTAACTACAGCAACACACCAGTCAATATTTTTATCCTGCGGAATATTCCAGGCACGTCGAGCAGCATTATATGGGTATGCGAGTTCTGTACTGAAAAGATTGGTCTCATGCATCCTTTTCAGCATTTCTCCTCTATCAGGCCAGGCGCCCAGGGCAAAAAGCCCGACTGATTCGCCAAGACTGTATCCGATAACGGCAGATGGTTTTATTCCGAAATTCATTATTAGATTAGCAATCATAGCTCCGTGCACTACCTGGCCGAAAATCATATTTAAAGGATCAGAGATGATTTTATTATAAGCATCTTCTTCCCATCCAGGCGACCACGAAGTTCTATACGGCATATAGCAATGCGGGACAATCTGCGTCTTGAGCTGCAGGGTTTCGATATCCATCTTTCGAAGAATCTCTGGCCATTGTATACCAATACCTCTGCCCATTCCAACGTAATGGTTGCCTGAACCAGGGAAGACAAATGCCATTTTACCTGAGCTGCCCAAAGGGTTGGGGGAATAGCATATTCCATTGGCGCTGTTCATTTTTATTAATGTGCCTTCTGAAACAGCGTTTTTTGCATCATTAATAAGATTTTCGAGTTGAGGAATATCACCTGCAACGATTGAAACAGCATATTTTTTTTCAGGCACTAATTTGTTCTTTAAATACCAGCTTCGGGCAGCAGCTTCTATTTGGGAGTTAAGAGATTCGGAATGTTTGTCGAATTTTTTAATATGGTTGGACAGTTTTTCAAGACTTTCTATTAGAGCACTTTTATTGTTTCCTTCAATAATAAAAAGACCGAATTTTTGATTGCCCAGAGGCTGCTGCCTTTCTATTTCTACTTTTTTCAATACCAGGTTTTTTTGCGAATATTCAAAGCCTTCAAGAATAACGTGCATGCAGTTGCCGTCAGACGTCATTGAGGCTACACATGCCTTTCGGGAGCCATCTTTTCTGTCTCTAAACCAGTATTGAGGAAAAGCAGGCAGATGAAACATACTGTTTTGCCACCTGTCATTTACAGGTGTGATAAAGTTAGTTAGAGGAGGAATTATCTCATGGTAAAGGCACAGGCTGGTTTTTACTAATGATGCAAGACCTGAAGCAGCACCGGTATGTCCAATATTTGCTTTTACAGATCCTATGGCGCACCGGACATTTTTATTATCTGATATGTCTGCAAAGAAATCATTTATAGCCTCTGTTTCAAGGTTATCTTCTAATGGATTTCCGCTGCCGTGAGTTTCAAAATAACTTATCGATGATGGTGAGATGCCTGCTTCTTGAAATGACCGCCTGAGTGATAGCGTATAAGCACTTTTTGAAGGAGGTCTGGTATCAATTCCATCACCTGTAGCGCATCCTAAGCCCTTTATTATGGAATAAATTCTGTCTCCATCCTTCTTTGCACTGTCAAGTCTTTTTAAGACAAGTGCAGCAGCGCCTTCACCGGGCAGAGTTCCATCTGCCGCCTGATCGAATGGATGAATTTTATTGTTTTTTGAGTAAGGTCTTAATTTATTCGTGGTGATAATATTGCGGACGTCTCCGGCAAGATCAATTGCTCCAACAAGCACTGCATCTGTCTCATTCTGCTGCAGGGATCTTACCCCTATTTCGAGCGCTTTAAGTCCTGATGCTCCTTCACATGAAACAGCAAAACTTGGGCCTCCAAAACGGAATTCCCTGGCAATTCGGCTTGCTATAATACCACCAAGCGCACCAAGTGTACGGGAGTTTGTTAGCGGTGGTCCTGATGAATTTCTTAAAGATTCGAGCCAGATATCGGTTTGTTTTTTATCTATATTGAGTCCAGGTCTATTTTTCCATTTTTTAACCAGATTATAAAGGTTCCACCTCAGATGGTAATTAGTCGCTTCAAAATCAAATTCCATGCCTATGATAACACCCATTTCAGGGCGTTCTTTTCTATTCAAAAGGCCGGCGTCTTTCATGGCGTTTGAAGAAACTTTAAGCATTAGTAAATGTTGAGGGAGAATATCCGGAATCTCATTTGGAGGTATATGAAATTCCCCTAAAGTCAAAACAATCTTGTCCATAAAGGCGCCGTATAAAAGTTTTCCATCTATATGACTGCCGGCAATGTTGTCGCACCCTTTCCATCTGTCTTCAGGTCTTTTTCTGATTATTGAAGAACCATTAAAAATGGTTTCTTTGAAATCTTTAAAAGACTTTAACCGGCCAAAAACAGCATCCATTCCAACAATGGCAACCGGGGGTTTCGGGTTTAGGGTTGCGGGTTTCGAGTTACGTGTTACGTGTTGCGGGTTGCGGGTTGCGGGTTGCAGGTTGCTATTATTATCCGAACACCATTCTTCTATAAGCAGATGGCCGTTTATTCCTCCGAATCCAAATGAACTGACCGCAACACGAAACGGTTGGTTATTTTTCCTGATCCAGCCTTCGGCTTCTGTCTGCACACGGAACGGGCTGTTTTTAAGGGGGCTTTTTTCCGGCGGTTTATCAAAGTTAATTGATGGAGGAAGAACTTTATGTTTTAAGGCAAGAAATGTCTTTACCATTCCTGCTGCACCAGCAGCGGTTAAAAGATGGCCGATCATAGATTTGACCGATCCTATCGGACATTGTTCATACGACCATCCTGATTCACCCCAGAGATTTCTCAGGCTGTGAAGCTCAGCGTTATCTCCGACAGGCGTTCCAGCACCATGACATTCAATAAGATCAATTTCGCATGGAGACCAGCCTGCGGATAAATAAGCACTGCGCATGGCACGGACTTGACCTTCAATGTCCGGTGCGAGAAGATTGCCGCCCATGTCATTTGAAAGCCCCATACCGCGTATTAAACCGTAAATACAGTCATCGTCTCTCAGGGCATCGTCAAGCCTTTTTAAAACAAGGATGCCGGTGCCTTCTCCCACAACAAGTCCATCTGCACTTTTGTCAAACGGGGCACACCTTCCAGAAGGAGAAAGTGCGCGAAGTTGGCTGAAGCCTACTTGAGTGTAGAGACATTCAGGCCTTGATACTCCTCCGGCCAGCATGGCATCCGTGCGAAAAGAATGAAGCTCGTCACAGGCAAGTTTGACTGCGTAAAGAGATGATGCGCATGCAGCATCAAGAGTATAGCTTCCGCCTCCAAGTCCTAAACCTTTGGCCAAAATAGAAGCCGGAAGGCTGGTTACTCTGCCTGCCAGGCACTGCGCCCTGGTAAGTGGTTTATTAGTGGGAAAATAATTGTTGCCGAATAGTTTTTCTTCAAAGGATTTTCCTATAATTTCTCTGGTTATTAAAGAAGAAGAGTCAGTCGGCAGGGCGATTGCAGCAAGAACAGTTCCAATGCGTTCTTTATTGATTGTTGAAATATTGCAGTTCGATAATGCCTTTTTGCCTGTATGAAGAACCAGGTGAAAGAGAGGATCTATATAGTCCAGGATGTCCTTATCAATATCAATGTCTTTTAAATCAGATTTGATTAATTTTAATATGTCATCATGTATAAGACAGGCGCGTTTTGAGAAGACCTTATCCGGTGCCGGTTCAGGATTGTACATGAACTCAGGTTCAACAATCCACCTTCCTTCAGGCACCTCACAGCTTGAGTCCACTTTATTGATAATGTTGTTCCAGAATATATCAATATCAGGAGCTCCGGGAAAAATGCCGGCCATTCCGACCACTGCGATAGGTAATTTTTTTCTCATTTTTCCTACTCGACTACTCGACCATTTTCCTACTCGACCAAATGAATTTTTATACCCGACTAAGTGTTTTAAGGCAAGGGGCAATAAAAAATATAAATAAATCCTGAAGTGCTGTGTAAAATATAACTCAAGTTTCGCACCCCCTCTATGCAGCAAAAGCTTTAAGGGGCAGGTATTAGATAGTTTTTTTAAAAAGCAAAATATGTTCACTCTGGCTTTGGCAACGGCACCATACCCACCCCGCCCGCCTCGCGTTGCGAAGCATTGCGGGCAGGTCAGTTTGTAAGGAGCGAGACATGCACGGCATTTTATCCCTGGTGAAAAACCTTCT
>VMSQ01000061.1 GCA_013792055.1 Desulfobacteraceae bacterium | reverse complement strand
TTGCTTTAAAACCTCTTTTTACTCGCATAGTATTACTCCTTATAATCGAACTACTTATAAACCCAGGTTGAACTTAGTTCGCTTCGCTCACAATTGGTCAAGTGGTCGAGTAGTCAAGTGGTTCAAGGACTCTTACAACTCGACGACTCGACTATTTAACTACTCGACTAAAGTCGAAGGAATTTCAATAGGTTGTAGAAATTCCGAGACGTGTTTAATTAACCATTGGGCAGAAGTAGTTTTATCTCTTTTCTATCTGGTTTGCTAATAAGCTGGCGCTTCCTTAAAGACCTCTTTCGCTTGGATGTTTTTTTAGTCAAAATATGACTTGCGTTTGCTTTCGAAAATACGAATTTACCTGTACCTGTTTTTTTGAAACGCTTTGCTGCAGATCTATTTGTCTTAATTTTTGGCATTGTTTTTATTCTCCCTATTTAAAACATAGATGGCGCGAGCAACTGCAAATAGCGGCTCACGCCATCTATTGAAAATTCCATATAAATTTATTGTCTTATATTCTAATAATTATGTCGCTTGTAGGAGCGTAATATATCAAAAATTTATTACAGTAATTACTTTGGTGATAGGATCATCATCATTGTACGGCCTTCAAATTTAGGATATTGCTCTACTACTGCAATATCATCAGTTTCTTCAGCAATTTTTTTGAGCAAATCCCTGCCAAGCTCTGAAAGCGCTATTTCTAGTCCTCTGAACATAACTGTAACTTTAACCTTGTCCTTTTTGCCTATAAACTTTTTAATATGGCCAATCTTGATGTTCAGATCATGTTCTCCGGTCTTGGGACGTATTTTTATCTCTTTGACCTGAAATGTGCTTTGTTTCTTTTTGGCGTCCTGTTTCTTTTTGGTCTGCTCATATTTGTATCTGCCGTAATCCATTATTTTGCATACAGGCGGGTTGGCATTAGGAGAAATTTCTACAAGATCAAGACCGAAATCACCGGCTGTCGCAAGTGCTTTATAAGTTGGTATAATACCCACCTGATTGCCGTCAGGATCAATAACTCTCACCTCTTTTGCTCTTATATTGTTATTAATATTTGTTTCGTCAAATTTGTCCGACCTGTGTGTTTTCTTCGATATAGCTATACTTTTTACCTCCTAAGGCAGCGATATTTATTGATTGATTTGGGGTTAATATCAAGTTGTATTTATAACACGCTGATTTTGTTATTGCTTACTTGTTAACCTGCTTTAATTAATATAAATTTAGTGCATATATAACAACATAAAGAAATGCAACAAAAAAATGCAACAAAAAAATGTAACTACTCAGGTTGTCAGTATCAAGGGTTACGGGTTACGAGTTACGGGTTTCCGGTTTGTCCCGGTTAGGGTATTATTGCCTGAGCGTATATCTGGCTAAAAGGCTGTCTTTCCAGTAAGTGTTTTTTTGATTTTCAAAATAGACCTTAAAAAGTTTCATGCTTTTATCTCGCAAAATATTATGTACAATTTCGATCCGGTGCTCTTTATAAAAAGGGGCTATCTTTGTCAAATTACATCTAGTGCAGCCGCCCATAATATCTTCGTAAGCATAAACAATTTTGCCGATGCCGCTCAAAAGAATAGCACTATAACACATAAGGCATGGTTCTAAAGTACAAAAGAGCACTATTTTACTTCGATCCACATTTTCTTTGAATTCAGCAAGAATTCTTAATGTAACTATTTCAGCATGATCAATTTCATTTATAAAATTTCCAGCAGTGCCGGTTCGGGAGCCGGCGGCTATAATGTTATTATTATATGCGATCACGCAGCCGACCGGGAATTCACCAGCATATAACGCTTTTTCCGCCCTCTCAATTGCCTTTCCCATAAAGTATTTATAATCCATCGGCCTTATACAACGCGCTAACCAACTTAGAAGACAAAGATAATTATAACTTTCAATAATACAACTATCTTAAACATTATTTTATGCGTTATCAAAAATTACGCTGAAGACTACGGGCGTAAGCCCTTGGGTATCTACTTATGTGAAATGCTGGTCAAAATCAATAAAAAGTAGCATCCAGTAAAATTGTTTTTTGTTAGCTTTTAATTCTGCATATAGTGTTATCGCAAGGACAACTCCCGTCAACTTCATAAGCATACATAATTCTTGATTCAATTTCCGCCTTATTTATCGGAACCGGATCAAAATGCTTTTTAGCTACTATATCATTTAGTTCAGCTTTTGAAGGTATAGATTCAAAGCCATAGCCGGTTATATTCCCTGTTGAGCCATCCAGGATATTCGTATCTTCGCCATTTGTTACAACAACGACTGGGACTTGGTATGGCGCTATAAGCCTTGAGGCAGCCAATGCAGGACGATGCCTGGTTACCAAAGAACCTGGGGCATATTTCACTATCATGCAAACTTTTTCATTTAAGATAACCTTGAAATCAACTGTAACAATAGCGCTTTTATCTGCTGCCTTTACAAGAAGGTTACAGCGTGGTTTAATATTATATTTATGATATCCTTTAGTCGTTACAAGTATTTTAGCTAATTTTTGTCTATACCGTTCGTCATGGGTATCTGTTATGGTTTCACCGGTTATAAAATCAACAAGTTCGCCAAGTATTAGATGATGATTATTCATTTTATAGCATCCAATACATAATAATTGTTGTATAAATAAAATAGTGAATTATTGCTTTACAATTATTTATGCCTGTGAATAATTAATATTAAAGTTATTTTTACACTTTAGTTTGTTTAATAGAAAGCTTTTTTTGACAAACGGGTTGGAAAATTATCAAAATAAATTTTTTATAAACCCCAAATAGGATTGGAATAAAGATTATGTCGATACGAGAAGATTTTGAAAAGCGTGAGAAGACATTTATTTCTCCATTTGGTTGTCTTAGTTCGGAAACAAGGGGTCGAATGAGAGAGGAAGAACCTTGCCCCATCCGCACTGCTTTTCAGAGAGATAGAGATAGAATTGTTTATTCCAATGCCTTCAGGCGGTTGAAACACAAAACCCAGGTTTTTTTATCTCCTTTAGGTGATCATTATCGAACACGACTGACCCATACTCTGGAAGTGTCGGAAATAGCAAGAACAATCGCCAGAGCAATGCGTTTAAACGAAGATTTGGTTGAAGCCATTGCTCTCGGCCATGATCTTGGACATACACCATTTGGTCATGGCGGAGAAACAGCTCTCAAAGAAATATATTCAGAGAGCTTTTCGCATAATGAGCAGAGCCTGCGCGTTGTAGATGTTTTAAGCAATAATGGAAAAGGACTTAACCTTACTTATGAGGTGCGTGATGGGATTTTAAAACATTCAAAAGGATATGGAAACATTATGCCGAGCGATCCATCAGAACAGGCATATACCATTGAGGGCAGAATACTGCGTGTTGCCGATATAATTGCATACCTGAACCACGATCTTGATGATGCGATCAGGAGTGGCGTTATAAGTTCCGACCAGGTGCCTGAATCCTGCTTGAAGATAATTGGGCGTTCGCATTCGGAGCGAGCCAGGACAATGATTGCTGATGTTATTTCGTCCAGTGAAGTTATAGATGATGAATTGTGCCTGCGCATTAGTGATAAAGTATATTCCGCGATGAAGACTTTAAGAGAGTTTCTTTATGAAAATGTATATCGCTCGCCTCAAGTGCACAATGAGTTTGTAAAGGCAAAAAAAATTCTTTCCGAACTATATTCCTTTTTTTTAAATAATAAAGATGACCTTCAAAGAGAACTCGAAAATATGGAAATGGCAGATTGCATGAATAACAGCCAATCCAGAGAGAGGACTGTTTGTGATTTAATTGCCAGTATAACAGACAGATATGCTCTTGATCTTTATGAGAAAATCTTTTTTCCTTCCCCGCTTGTTTGAATCGGATGTTAGATGCCTTTAAATCTTGAACAAATTATACCTAATCAAGATAAGTATTTGTCTTTTTTGCAAAGGCTGAGAACAATATGGGAGGATATGGGGAAAAAATATCAAGAGGCGGCTGATTATTATGGTTTTTTCTGTAATGGATGCGAGGATAATTGCTGTTATACGCGTTTCTATCATCATACACTTTTAGAATATCTTTTTATCAGGCAGGGATACAGCACTCTTGAACATGAGATACAGAATCGGGTATCAGAAAGAGCTATAGAAGTATGCGCTGAAACCATAGAGTATGATAAAGCAGGAAAAACCGTGCGATTGTTGTGCCCTCTGAATTTTGACGGTTTGTGCATATTATATGAATATCGTCCTATGATATGCAGACTGCATGGTATCCCGCATCAGCTTCAAAGACCCGGCCAGGGCATAATGTATAGCCCTGGGTGCGAGGCCTTTGAAAAACAGTGTGAAGGGAAAAAATATATTAAATTTGACAGAACACCTTTTTATGTTGAAATGGCTAACCTTGAAAGGGAGTTAAGAGAAGTAGCCGGTTTTACGCAGAAGTTTAAAATGACAGTGGCACAGATGTTGATTTCTTGAAGCGCATTCTCAGAAATTTAAAAAATCATAATACTTTAGTTTTTTGAATTATGAAATATTTAGATATAGATGCTCTTGATAAGATAGCCGGTAGAAGGCTCGAAAAAAATGATACTTTTTCATTTCAATGCCACCCAGGGCTTTCTTGTTTCAATAAGTGCTGCCGAAATCTAAACCTTTTTTTATATCCATATGATGTCGTAAGACTAAAAAATAGACTTGGAATCACTTCGGATAAGTTTATTGACAGACATGCAGATATCGTTATGCGTGATTCCAGTTTTTTCCCCGATGTACTCCTTCGCATGTCACAGGATGAAGAAAGGACATGCCCTTTCTTAAGCGAATCAGGCTGTTCGGTTTATCCGGACCGCCCAGATACTTGCCGTACGTTTCCTGTAGAACAGGGCGTCATTTATGATGCAGGGACAAAAAAAACAAGTCTGGTTCATTTTTTCAGACCTCCTGAGTTTTGCCTTGGGCAGTACGAAAGCGAACAGTGGACTACGGAATCTTGGGCAAATGACCAGGATGCAGCAATATATAACAAAATGACTATAAAATGGTCTGAGTTAAAGAGTTTATTCCAGGTTGATCCATGGGGCATGGAAGGGGCAACCGGTCCAAAGGGAAAAATGGCTTTTATGGCGATATACAACATAGATCTTTTTCGCGATTTTTTGTTTAACAGCAGCTTTTTGAAAAGATACAAGATAAAAAATGAAGTTTTAAAAAAGGTAAGAAAAGATGATGTGGAATTGATGAAGTTAGGTTTTGAATGGGTCAAGTATTTTCTATGGGGTATTAAGACTAAATCCATAAGGCACAGGTAGTTTTCTCATAAAACTCCTTTTGGCATGGGTTGAACTTTTTCTCCGCCAAGTGTATAGCCTCCATCAATCTTAATTACACTTCCAGTCATAAATGGCGCATCCTTAACAACAAATAGAACGGCATTAACTACATCCTCAATAGTACCCGTTCGTCCGAGCAGTGTGTGATTAATTAGCGATTTGCGCTGTTCTTGGTCTAACAGCCCCCACCCTCTTGTTTTTTCACCATGTCTGGTCTCAACGATTCCCAGCATTATTTCATTTACACGGACCTGAGGTGCTCCGATACGTGCCCATGTTTCTGTGAGGAGAGATATCCCCCGGTTAGCCGCTGCAAATCCATCATTAAAGATAAAGCTTGCTGGCCCTGATCTGCCGGTAATGCCGGCAATAGAGGAAAAGTTTATTACCGCACCATTTCCTGAAGCTTTAAGATAGGGGAGAGCTGAATCAAAAACCCACCATTTGGCCCGAAGAGTCGTAGCCATTTCAAGATCCCACTGCTCTTGGATATATTTTCCATGGACTACAGGCCAGCCTCCGCGTTCTATGTTATTTATAAGGATGTCGAGGCGGCCGAAGCGATCAATAACTTTTCTTATTAATCCTTGAACTTTTTCAGTCTCAAGCAAGTTTGTCTTTATAATAAGGTGTTCAACATCTGTTTTAGCGAAATCATTTTTCAATTCATCAAGATTTTCTTCCCAGTCAAAATAATTTAAGGCAACTTTAACCCCCTCTCTTGCCAGGGCAAGCCCTACGCCTTTTCCTATGCCTTTAATAGCTCCAAGAACCAAAGCTACTTTATCTTTAATATCCATAATGTAAAACCTGTAGTTGAACCGCAATAGCGAGCGCATTCCCTGTAGCTTGCTGCGGGGTTAGCGAGCGAATCTAAAAATGGCCAATTTCCTTACGGTCGAAGATTCCCTGTAGCTTGTACAGGGTTCTTCAATTTAATTATGCCTGAAGCGGATATATTTTATAAGGCCGTTACAAATTATTTTATGCCAAACATTTTGATTTTTATACTCTTAAGGCTCAGTTTTAAAAGTTCGACATCGTCTTTTTTGATAATATCCAGTGTTTTTGAGTCAAGAGCAAGATCATCCAGTATTCCTTTATCAAATATATGAGACCTGAACGTATCAAGGTCATAACATGCCATGTGAAAAAATCTTTCCGATTTAATAGATAGTTGACCGGGCATAAAACGGTTTTTAAGGCTGATGATTTCCATTAACAGGTCATTCATATTATTATAGATTTCAATACCCTGTTCTTTTATCCACTCCCTGACTGTATTAATTTGTCCCTGTTTAAATCCCTGGCAGTGCGGCTCTTTAATCAACAGATACTGTTCAACATTTTGACCTGTTTCTCTGGAGCGCGTTAAAACGCGGGCAAGAGGGTAGGTGCGGCATGATGATGGCCGATCTTTGTAAACAGTGCAACCAGAAGTAGAGACAAATGGGCATTTTAATTCAGAAGTGTAAGCAGGTTTAAGGGTAATTATGGGAAGCCCTGATTCAGGGCCTGTGTGCTGGGTGGCATAGCTTTCTAGAAAAAGATTAGAAGGTATGCCAAGGTTGTTTTTGAGCCGCAGTATGTCGTAAGGAGTTAGAAACTGGTTGAGGTCTCTGCAGCATTCATTGAAACAGGGCACGCTTGCTGAGCATTTAAATCTAAAACTATCGTTTAATGATAGGGGTACAAAGTTTTCACTCATAAAATTTATTCCTCTTCCTTAGTTTTTTGAAAGAGGTAGCATTTTTCGCTGTCATGTCAACAAAAAATTCAAGCTATATAAATTCTTATGGAGTTTTAAATATTTCCCATTGGCATAATAAACGATAAATTATTAACAGTCCAACTGAATTAACTTCAGATTAATAAAGCCGAATAACATATATAATACTACATATGGGGCTAAATTGTATTGTGCTATCCATATTTAGTTATTGAATGATATATTTGTTTTGTTTGAAATATATTTTGGTATTTGAACAGCCAAAAGTTCTTGACAATCAAAAACATGGATGATATTAAATACATTCATTTACTTAAGAGCTATCTTGTTGATTTTAAAAGATATTTATTAATATTTATTGCTCTGTGTTTTGAGCAAGTTCTTAATTGATTTGATATAGATGATAGATGAGAATTGGATTTTTTGTGAATATATTAAAGAAGGGAGGTGCAACGAGCTTAGATTGTGTTAATAGTAAGGAAATTTAATGGTTGTTTAACAACTAAAATACTTACAAAAATAAAGCAAAATTAGGAGGTATATTAATGCCAAGTTATGTTATTCAGGAAAAATGTGACGGCTGTAAGGGCGGGGATAAAACCGCTTGTATGTACATTTGTCCTAACGACCTTATGGTTCTGGATCCGAACGCAATGAAGGCTTACAACCAGGAGCCCAATCAGTGCTGGGAATGTTTCTCTTGTGTAAAGATTTGTCCCACACAGGCAATCGAAGTAAGAGGTTACTCTGACTTTGTTCCTCTTGGAAGCAGTATTATGCCGATGCTTGGAACAGAGGATGTTATGTGGACCTGTAAGTTCAGGAATGGCCTCATCAAACGTTTTAAATTCCCTATCCGGACCACTGCTGAAGGAGCCGCCAACGCCTATAATGACCTCAAAGGAAAAGACCTTGACAGCGAACTGCTTTCTACAGAAGAGGCAGATGGTTACACACTCAAAGCACCTAATGCTTAAGCAGGCTGAAGTTTGTTAAGATTTATTAAAATAAAATAATTTTAAGAATTATATTTTTTTAAGGAGGATAAAATATGGCATTACCAAATAAACCTTTGGGTGAAATTAAGGCCGTAAGGGATCCTGAAGTAGTCGAGAAAGAAGTTGATATCCTGATCGTGGGCGGCGGTATGGCTGCCTGCGGTACTGCTTTTGAGATTAAAAAATGGACCGACGCTTCGGTTCTGTTGTGCGATAAGGCCGCTATGGAACGTAGTGGAGCTGTTGCACAGGGCCTTTCAGCTATTAACACTTACATTGGCACAAACAAAATAGAAGACTATGTCCGTATGGTCCGCAACGACCTTATGGGTATTGTACGCGAAGACCTTATTTATGATCTCGGCTGCCACGTTGATGATTCAGTCAATCTGTTTGAGGAATGGGGTCTTCCGATGTGGAAGAAATCAGAAGATGGAAAAACCCTGGACGGTAAAGCAGGCCAGAAGATGGGCACATTGAAGGCAGGTGCTACACCTGTTCGTACAGGTAAATGGCAGATCATGATTAACGGTGAATCTTACAAGAGAATTGTTGCAGAAGCTGCCAAAAAGGCTCTTGGTGAAGAAAATATTATCGAGCGTTGTTTTATAGTTGAGCTTCTTCTTGATGCTAAGGAAGAAAACCGTATTGCAGGCGCTGTAGGTTTTTCCGTACGTGAAAACAAAGTATATATCATCAAGTGCAAAACCATGATGGTAGCATGCGGTGGCGCGGTTAACATTTATCAGCCACGTTCCGTTGGTGAAGGTATGGGCCGTGCATGGTATCCAGTGTGGAATGCAGGTTCCACATACACCATGGCCATGAAAGTTGGGGCAGAGCTTACCATGATGGAAAACCGTTTCACCCCAGCGCGTTTTAAAGATGGTTATGGACCTGTTGGTGCATGGTTCCTCCTGTTCAAGGCCAAAACTCTAAATGGTCTTGGAGAAAACTTTGCAGCAGGCGATGCAGCTAAAGCAGAACTTGCAAAATTTGCTCCTTATGGAACAGCAGCTATTACACCTACCTGTCTGCGTAACCATTTGATGCTGTTTGAAATGAAAGAAGGCCGCGGTCCCATCATGATGGATACCGTTACTGCACTGGCAACGATCGCCGCAACCATGAGCAAGAAAGATCTAAAGCATCTTGAGTCAGAGGCATGGGAAGACTTCCTCGACATGACATGCGGGCAGGCGAACCTGTGGTGTGCGCAGAACTGCGAGCCTGAAAAGAAGAATTCCGAGCTTATGCCGACCGAGCCCTATCTGCTTGGATCACATTCAGGCTGCTGCGGCATCTGGGTATCAGGACCTGATTTTGGCTGGGTGCCTGATTCATACAAGATTAAATACAAAGACAAAGTATATAACCGCATGACCACAGTTAACGGTCTGTTTACATCCGGTGACGGTATTGGCGCTTCAGGCCATAAGTTCTCATCAGGTTCACATGCAGAAGGTCGTATTGTTGCTAAATCCATGGCAAGGTTTGTCCGTGATAATGCAGGCTTTACTCCGACCATTGCTAAGTCAACCAAAGAACTGGTGGATATAGTTTATAAACCGGTCAGGACATATCTTGATCATTGTAACTACACAACAGCCACAGACATTAACCCCAACTATGTCAAGCCTTCAGGCATGGCTTTCCGTCTGATGAAAGCCACCCATGAGTATGGCGGTGGAACAGCCACATATTATCAGCTCAGCAACAAATCGCTTGAGATCGTAATGGACCTTCTCAAGACGATGCATGAAGACGTCGAGAAACTGGCTGCCGGTGACCTCCATGAACTGATGAGATGCTGGGAGATTGAGCATCGTATCTGGACAGTTGAGGCACATCTGCGTCATATCCAGTTCCGTAAAGAAACCCGTTATCCTGGTTTCTACTATCAGGCTGATCATCCTGGACAGGATGATGCGAACTGGTTCTGCTTTGTTAACTCAAAGTATGATGTAAAAGCCAAGACCTGGCAAATGATCAAGAAAGATTACGTCAAGATCATTCCTGATGCATAGAAGATCGACTAGATTATTAATTATTTATTAAATAGTCGAATATTATTCGCCTCCAGGCATCGCAAGATGCCTGGAGGTTTTTATTAATTTATTTTCTATAAGATTTAATATTTGCCAAATAGTCTGTTCCCTTTTTATTTCGATATGTTCAATTGGTTTGATTGTTCTGATTATTGGATCGGCTTTTTGTTTAATCAGTACAATCAAACTAATTGAGCTAATACAGATGATTATCAGTTTTTAACCAAATCGAAAAATTAAAAGCATGGAGGGATAGCATGACAGAAGAGAAAGCAGCCCCTGCTAGCGGAAGTATTTTGGTTGTTGGCGGAGGGATAAGCGGGTTAACTACTGCTCTTGAAGCTGCCGAAGTAGGTTACGAAGTATTCCTGGTCGAAAAAAATCCTTACTTGGGTGGAAGAGTTGCACAGTTGAACCAGTATTTCCCAAAGCTTTGTCCTCCTACCTGTGGTCTTGAGATCAACTTCAGGAGGATAAAGGACAATCCAAGAATAAAAGTCTTCACACTGGCGGAAGTAGAAAAAGTTGATGGAATATCAGGCAGTTATAATGTTTCAATAAAATTGAATTCAAGATTTGTTAATGAAAATTGTGTAGCTTGCGATGAGTGCGTTGGGGTATGTCCTGTTGACAGGAATAACGAGTTCAACTTTAATATGGACAAAACAAAAGCCATCTTTAGGCCCAATGAGATGTCTTTCCCCATGCGTTATGTGATAGATGCATCTGTATGCAAGGGCGCGGAATGCGGTAAATGTGTTGAAGCATGCAAATACAGCGCAATTGACCTTAACATGGGAGCTAAAACCATAAATCTGAAAGTCGGAGCCATTGTATGGGCTACTGGATGGGTTCCATATGATGCTACCAAGATAGATAATCTCGGATTCGGAAAGTACGACAACATCATTACCAATATGATGATGGAAAGGCTTGCAGCTCCAAATGGGCCTACCAAAGGAAAGATCCTTAGGCCGTCAGACAATAAAGAGCCTGAGAGCATTGCTTTTGTTCAGTGCGCAGGATCAAGAGATGAGAATCATCTTCCCTATTGTTCCTATATATGCTGTATGGCTTCTTTGAAACAGGCCACATATGTCAGGGAACGGTTTCCCGATGCCAAGGTTTATATCTTTTATATCGATGTTAGGGCTCCGGGTCAGAGATATGAAAAATTTTATAAGAAGATAAAAGAGGATGAAAATGTCTTTTTTATTAAAGGCAAGGTGGCAGAAGTCAGTGAAGATCCGGGCTCCAAAAATATCACCGTGGTTGCAGAGAATGCTGTGACAGGAGAAAAGATAAAGCAAGAGGTGGATATGGTTGTCTTAGCTACCGGCATGCAGCCGACAGCTTTAGATACAAAGCTTCCGACCGGTGACCTGCAATACAGTGAGGAAGGCTTTATTGTTAATGATTTTGAAAAAGGTGGTATGTTTGCTGCTGGTTGTGCCAACAAACCGGCAGACGTTATAACATCAAACCAGAATGCTACCGGTATGGCTCTTAAGGCTATTCAAACCATGGTGAAGAGGTAGGAGGTTATACATGGACAAAAAGTACGGTGTATATATCTGCACAGGTTGTGGAATCGGGGATGCACTTGATATAAAGGGTTTGTGCGGTGTGCCCGAAGGGGAGAAAGTCCCAGTAAAAACGCATTCCTTTCTCTGCGGAAAGGAAGGCGTCGAGGTTATAAAAAAAGATATAGCAGATGAAGGCGTTAACACAATCGTTATTGGAGCATGTTCACGCAGGGTCAACTATGATATCTTCAAGTTTGACGGCTGTATAATTGACAGGGTTAACCTGAGGGAACAGGTGGTCTGGTCACATCCAAGGTCAAAGTATCCGGTTGTAACAGAGGAACAGAAAGATGACGGCATACATTTTGACAGCCTTCAGATGCTGGCTGAAGATTACCTTAAGATGGGAATGGTTAAGGTAAAGAAAATAGCTCTGCCTGAACCCTATAAGGTGGAGACTTTTACAAGGAAAATCCTTGTTATCGGTGGTGGTATTGCCGGCATATCTGCGGCTTTGGATGCTGCCAAGGCAGGCTATGATGTAACCATAGTAGAGAAAGAAACCGTTCTTGGAGGCTATGCATCCAAACTCCGCAAGCAGCTTCCTATGAAAAACCCGTATGACAGCCTGATTCCCCCGATAATTGATGGAAAAATTAAGGAGGCTGAGGCCAACCCAAATATAACAATCAAGACTGAAACGGTAGTTGCTCGTATTGCCGGCCAGCCGGGCGAGTTTGTTGTGACATTGAAGAAACCCGGAGAAAAAATTGAGTTTGACGTTCCTTTTCCTCTTCCTCAGGAGATGAAGTTTGACGAGAGCGGTAAGGAGCTTGATAAGGACAAACAGTTTGAGCTATACCAGGAATACAACAAGGGTAAGGTTGATATTTTACAAATTGATCCAAACGGCGAAAAATTCGGGGCAGTAATACTTGCCGCAGGCTGGCGGCCATATACTCCTGAAGGCGATGAGCTCGGATATCTCGGCCTTGGCAAAATTGCCGATGTTGTAACCAACCATCAGTTTGAGCAGATCGCCGCTAAAGGTAAGATTGTAAGACCGTCGGATGGAAAGGAAGCCAAATCTGTCGTGTTTATTCAGGGCCCTGGGAAGGGTGATGACAGTGACTTTGACTTTGCCGGTTCTGTTACAAGTTTAGTAGCATTAAAACAGGCAAAGTATGTGCGTGAAGATTATCCGGATGGCAAGGCACAGATCATTTATCAGCACATGAGGACGCCCGGCCTGTGGGAGAATTTTTACAAGAGCATACAGCAGGATGAGGGAATCTTTTTGACTAAAGGCGATGTGGTCAGTGTAGGTCAAAGCGGCGGAGGGCTTACCGTTGATGCTGACAACACCCTTCTTGGTGAGAAGATTCAGCTTAAAGCTGATATGGTTGTGCTTGCAACAGGTATGGTTCCGGCAACTGCTGATGATCCGGTGGTAAACCTGGCATACAGACAGGGGCCTGCTTTCCGAGAAATCGGTCTGTTTAACGGATATTGTGACTCAAATTTTATATGCTTTCCATATGAAACACAGAGAACAGGCATTTATGCTGCCGGAGGCGTTCGCCGGAGCATGACGATTGAAGAAACAGTTGAAGATGCAGCAGGTGCCGCTCTTAAAGCTATTCAGTGCATTGAATCAGTGAACAGGGGTGTTGCAGTACATCCAAGGTCGGGCGATATGACATTTCCTGACTTTTTCTTTCAGAGATGTACGCAGTGCAAGCGCTGTACAGAAGAATGCCCATTTGGCGCTCTTGATGATGATGAAAAAGGAACCCCAAAACCGAATCCGACAAGGTGCAGACGCTGCGGTACCTGCATGGGTGCATGCCCTGAGCGTATTATAGGATTTGCGGATTACAATGTTGACAGCATTGGTTCAATGGTAAAATCAATAGGAGTTCCTTCTGCAGATGATTACGAGGAACCGCCCTTCAGGATTCTCGGTCTGGTTTGCGAAAATGATGCATACCCTGCCCTGGATATAGCCGGCATGAACAGACTATCGTATTCTTCACAGGTTCGTTTTATTCCGGTTCGATGCCTTGGGTCCGTGAATGTGATCTGGATTAAAGATGCGCTCTCTCAGGGTATGGACGGAGCTTTTCTGCTTGGTTGCAGGCATGGTGATGACTATCAGTGCCACTTTGTTAAAGGGAGTGAACTCGCGTCCATCAGAATGGAAAAAATAGGTGATGCGCTGGAAAGTCTGGCACTTGAAAAAGAGAGGGTAACGCAGTTCGAGATTGCAATTGATGAATATGACAAGCTGCCTGAGATGATTAATGCCTTTGTAAAGCAGGTTGTGGAGCTGGGCCCGAACCCATTCAAAGGATTCTAAATAATTTGGAAATTCAATTGAAGACAGGCTGTTTATAATAGCCTGTCTTCAATAATCAGTAGTCGATAGGAGGTATTAATATGGCTGACAAATACCTGGTTGAGCCTGATGTAAATTTTGTTAAAGAAATTATCAGGCTTGGGGGCGATGATGTGAAGAAATGCTTCCAGTGCGCTACCTGTTCGGTGGTTTGTCCTATTTCTCCGGATAATAAACCTTTTCCAAGAAAAGAGATGATAGCTGCACAATGGGGTTTGAAGGATAAACTTGTAAGCAACCTGGATATATGGCTTTGTCATCAGTGTGGAGACTGTTCAACAAAATGTCCCCGCGGTGCAAAACCAGGTGATGTATTGGGAGCTATTCGTTCTTATGCTATTTCAGAGTATGCTGTACCTAAATGGCTGGCTAAAGCAGTTAATGAACCGGAAAAGCTGCCTGTTCTTTTGCTTATTCCGGTAGTTATTTTTCTGGTTCTGGGTTATATTACCGGTCTAATGAATTTTAGTCCCGGCGGTGAAGAGATTAGTCATGCTAATTTCTTTTCCTCATGGCTGGTTGATATGATTTTTGTACCGCTTACTGTCTGGGTGATAGCTATCTTTGCGATGGGAATTAAAAGATTTGTAAAAGACATACATGAGAGTGCGGTGCGTGAAGGGAAGACCAATAAAGATAGAGTGGAAGCCGTTGCTTTTATTCAGGCACTTGTTCGCATTTTACCTACAATATTAAAACACAGCAAGTTTTCAGAGTGTGAAGAGAACAAAGACCGCGCTACAGCCCATCTTATGGTATTTTATTCATTTATAGGACTTTTTATTGTAACAAATATCTTTTTTGTTGTATTATATGTTTTCCAGATACATGGCCCTTATTCACAATTAAACCCGGTTAAATGGCTTGCCAATGTTAGTGGTGTAGCCCTGGTTATCGGTAGTATCCTGATGATAAAAAACCGGTTAGCCAGAACTGATCAGTCAACCAGCTATAAAGACTGGTACCTTTTAGGACTCGTCCTGGGTCTTGGTTTGACTGGAATGCTTACTGAAATGACAAGGCTTGCAGGTGCTGCCGGTCTTTCATACTTTATGTATTTTGCTCATCTTGTATTTGTATTCAACCTGTTTGCTTTCCTGCCGTTTTCCAAACTTGCTCATCTTGTTTACAGGACAGTTGCTATGGCGTATGCAGAGTATGCGAACAGATAAATATATAAAGCTTATGGTTAATGTGAAAAGATAGAGATTAATTAAACTTTAATGTAGTAAATGAAAAATAAAAAAAGGAGATGAAACTAATGTCAAAATTAGTACCACCACATGGAGGAAAAGGGTTAGTTTGTTGCTTACTGCATGGAAAAGAACTGGTAGCAGAGAAGGAAAAGGCAAAAACTTTGAAAACCATTCCCATTTCGGGTCGTGAGAACGGCGATCTTATTATGATGGGTATCGGAGGATTCAGCCCGTTAAAAGGTTTTATGCCCAAGGCTGACTGGAAGGGTGTTTGCGAGAAATTTCTGCTGAGTGACGGTACATTCTGGCCGGTACCTGTAACTTTGTCTGTTTCTAAAGAAGATGCAGACAGCATCCATAAGGGTGATGAAATCGCCCTTCAGAATGCTTCCGGAGAAATCATGGCAACCATGAAGATCACCGAGAAGTATGAGATGACCGAGGCTGATAAAAAATGGGAATGCGAAAAGGTTTACAAGGGCAAAGGCGAAGAATCCCAGGGCGATAATTTCTGGAAAATTGCTCCTAAAGATCATCCCGGCGTTATCATGGTTATGAATCAGAAAGGATACAATCTGGCCGGTCCTGTTAAGGTATTGAGTGAAGGTGATTTTCCCAAAAAGTTTGCCGGCACCTATATGACGCCCACCCAATCACGCGCTCATTTTGATGAAAGAGGATGGAGCAAGGTCGCAGCGCTTCAGCTCAGGAATCCGATGCACAGGTCACATGAATTTCTGGCCAAGATTGCCTGCGAGGTATGCGACGGTGTGTTCATTCACTCCCTGGTCGGGTCCCTGAAACCTGGCGATATTCCGGCTGAAACCCGTATCAAATGCATCAATAAGCTTATTGACGGTTACTTTGTTAAAGATCATATCCTTCAGGGCGGATATCCCCTTGACATGCGCTATGCAGGCCCGAGAGAAGCCCTGCTTCATGCTACTTTCCGTCAGAACTACGGCGTCAACCGGATGATCATCGGTCGCGATCACGCTGGTGTTGGTGACTTTTATGGACTGTTTGATGCACAGGATATCTTTGATGAGATTCCCATGCCGGATGATCCAGCAAAAAGACTTCTGTGTCAACCGTTAAAGATCGACTGGACATTCTACTGCTTCAAGTGTGACGGAATGGCATCGCTCAGAACCTGCCCGCACGGCAAGGAAGATCGTGTTGTCCTTTCCGGAACAAAGCTGCGCAAGATGCTCTCTGATGGTAGTGAAATTCCCGATCACTTCGGCCGCAATGAGGTACTGGATATCCTCCGCGAGTACTATGCAGGCCTGACTGAGAAGGTTGAGATCAAGATGCAGAGTCATGCTGAGGCTACTTCAATGAAATAATAGTGTATATCCCTAACAAAAAAGGAGACAGCGATTGCTGTCTCCTTTTTTTATTCCTGTATAATAAAATTGGCGGAGAGAGAGGGATTCGAACCCTCGGTGGAGTTTTCACCCCACACTCGCTTAGCAGGCGAGCGCCTTCAGCCAGCTCGGCCATCTCTCCAAGACACCTTTGCAAAACGTCCCCTTTTGTCCAATTTAGGCGTCAGGCTCAAATTTTAAGCCTCGAAATACTCAATGTATTCCTGCATTTAATCCCGCTTGCAGCGGGATCGCCTTCCTTGAACTTGAATCCCGCTGCAAGCGGGAAACATTTTTCAAAGGTGTCTTCAAATCAGTTTAAATTGGCGGAGGGAGTAGGATTTGAACCCACGGAGCTTTGACACTCAACGGTTTTCAAGACCGCCGCCTTAAGCCACTCGGCCATCCCTCCAAATAAAAAATTCTAAATATCATTTTGCAGAATTCAGGTCAATATTTTTTATTGTTATTATTAACCATAGATATTGACTTCTTTGTTGTATTGTGATTTCCAGAAAAATTTGAGATTTAGTAAAAAGCTTAAAGGGTTTTTAAAAATAAATTTCTTATATTTAAGGTATTGAGGGAAACAAGTCATGAAACAAAAATATCTTATTTTTAACAACGATGATCAAAGAGAGTTGATAATCAAAGAATTTGCAGAATTAGATGATACAAAAGTCTTATTGTTGCTCAGAGAGGAAAAATATGATGTTGAGTCTATTAAATCCGCTATAAAAAAAGGAAAGAAAGCACTAATTTCTGTATTAAGAACCGAAAAATTATATCCTCCAAGTTTATATGCCGATAAAATAGCTGAGTCGGTTATTACAATGTCCGAAGAAAAAAAGCAATCCATAGAACTTTTGTTTGATGATCTTGATTTATTAACAAAGAAGAAAAAAGAGCCGGAGTCTTTTAAAGATATAAAAAAAGAATCTAAAGAGATTAAAGAATCTAAAGAGATTGATGAATTGCTTGAAGATGATTTTGAGGAAGAATTTGATGACGTGGATTTAGTTAAAGGAACTCCATTAATTGCAGAGGATGATGAGTCCTTTGATATTGATGAATAAAGGATAAATAATGAAGAAAGAGAATGAATCTGCAGATTTTTTTAGCAGATTATGGAATTTTTTTGCGTCCATTAGACTTACAGTTGTTCTTTTGCTGTCATTAGCTGTAACTTCTATGGTTGGAACGTTTATTCCCCAGAATCAAAGCCCTGCCGCTTACTTTCATGAGTATGGAGAATTTTTTTACAAAATTCTTTCAGTTTTAAACATTTTTGATATGTACCATTCATGGTGGTTTCAGCTTTTACTTCTTATGCTGACCATTAATGTTATTATTTGTTCTTTAAACAGGTTTTCTACTACATGGAAGATAGTATTCGTCAAAATCCCGCCATTTAGTGTCGCAAAGTTCAGAAGCCTTTCTACTAAAGAGGAATTCACATCCAAACGTCCCATTAAGGAACTCAAGAAGAAATGTGAGGATATTGCTTCTAAAAAATTTAGTTATTGCAGAGTAGAGCAGACAGATAAGGGATTTTTTATTTTTGCCGAAAAAGGACGCTGGACTCGTCTTGGCGTTTACGCTGTACATTTCAGCATCATTCTACTTTTGATAGGTGCTCTTACAGGTTCCATCTTTGGGTTTGAAGGGTTTGTTAACATTCCAGAAGGGGAGACAGTAAATAGTATTGAATTAAGAAAAACCGGACAAATACATAATTTGGATTTTGGAATACGGTGTGATGATTTCAGTGTGAGCTTTTATGAAACAGGAGCACCAAAAGAATTCCGCTCAACCTTATCTATTATAGAAGATGGAAAATCTGTTTTAAAGGAGGATATTATTGTTAATGATCCTCTTCGTTATAAAGGGATAAATTTATTCCAGTCAAGTTATGGAATGCTTCCTCCAGAGAAAATTACATTAAATATCGTGAGCCGGGAAACCGGTATGGCATATAAGAAAACGGCAAAAATAGGGCAGCCTATTGAAATTCCTGAGGGAATGGGGACTCTTGTTATTAAGGATTATAGGGATTCATTTAATTACAAAAGCCTTAGTCTTGGTGAAACTTTTATCGGAATTCTTAACAAAAAAGACGGAAATTCTATTAACATAATACTGCCTTTGCATTTTGATAGCTTTGATAAGATGAGAAAAGGAGATTTTATTTTTTCAGTAACTGAGTACGATAATAGACATTATACCGGGCTTCAGGTTACAAGCGATCCTGGCGTCCTGGTTGTTTACTCAGGATTCATAGTGATGATTATCGGCTGTTTTGGTACTTTTTTCATGTCACATCAGAGGCTTTGTATTGAGATTGCGAAAAGTGGAAATAACTATAAGGTAATTGTGGCAGGTACCGCAAATAAGAATAAACTGGGAATGCAGGCCAGGGTAAAAAGGCTTTCACAGAACCTTGCCAGGCTGTAGCATAGTCGAGCAGGAAATTAGTCGAGTGGGAAAATACTCGACCACTCGACCAATTGCGGAGCGAAGCTAAAAAGGACATAAAACATGGATAGTTCAAATTTGTTATCGGTTGTAACATTTGTTTACGGGCTGGCGGCAATATTATATATTTCTTCGTGGATCTTCAAAAAAACGCTTCCCGGCTTGCTGGCGACCTGGACAGCTTTTTTGGGCGCCATGGGCAATGCTGCCGGTATTATTATGCGATGGGTTGAGTCTTATAAGCTTGGCATCGGGCATGCACCCTTATCAAATATGTATGAATCCCTGGTCTTTTTTTCCTGCACCATAGCTGTTATTTACCTTGTAATTGAGCGAACTTATAAAAATAGAATAATAGGGGCTTTTGCTATGCCTATTGTATTTCTTTCCATAGCTTATGCTTCCCTTTCTCCCAATATAAGAGATCAGATACAGCCTTTAATCCCTGCATTAAAAAGCAACTGGCTTATTGCTCATGTTATGGCTTGTTTCCTTGGCTATGCTGCTTTTGCTATAGCTTTTGGCATAAGCTTGATGTATCTTTTTAAGCAGAGGGATAAGGACGGGGAAAGCTATTTGCTTTCACATTTCCCCGAGCTGTCGGTCCTGGATAATCTGACACATCAAATGGTGACATTTGGTTTTTTATTTTTGTCTATTGGAATAATAACAGGAGCTGTTTGGGCTAACTCCGCCTGGGGGAGCTACTGGTCATGGGATCCTAAAGAAACATGGTCATTAATTACCTGGTTTATTTATGCAACATTATTACATGCCAGAATGATGCGGGGTTGGCATGGTAAAAGGATTGCATATGTTTCTATTATAGGTTTTTTGGCTGTTATGTTTACATATTTTGGTGTGAATCTTCTGCCGGGTTTGCACAGTTATGCTCAGTGAAAAAATAAATAATAAAGGTTCAAGGTTCATGGTTCATGATTTATAGTTATATCCAGGAATAACAGCATCGAAAACATTTTAAATCTTCTTTAACTATTTCCAAATGCAATAATTTTACTTGACAAAAATGAAATCTAAAGGTAATGAAATTAAAATTATTTTCCTACTTAAATATCTTTAGCAGTTTATTTTCTACCGCATTTTAGTAAAGAATATTTTTTGTTGTTTATATGTTAAGGGTATTGGAGTTTTAGATTCTGTTCAAACATCAACCAAGCTTGACGGAGTTTTCATGAGTACACAAGATGATAAAGCTAAAGAAGTTTCCGCTGACGGGGCTGCCGGGCCAATTATCCTTTTTTTCATTCTTGGGCTTGCTGCAAGTCTTGTTTTAGGATGGGTGATATTCCCTAAGCTTCTCTATTCCCAGAAAAAACAGCCCATAGATTTTAACCATGTACTTCATGTTGAAGCTGTGGATGAGGGATGTGAAAGCTGCCATTTCTTCCGTGAGGATGGAAGTTTTTCTGGAGTTCCAAAACTTGCGCAGTGCGTTGAATGTCATGGGGATGTTCAGGGAGAAAATCCTAACGAAATAAAATTTGTTAATGACTATGTGGCAAATGGCAGAGAGGTTCCATGGCTGGTATATGCAAGACAGCCGGACTGCGTATTCTTTTCACATGCAGCCCATGTCAAAAAGGCGGAGATGGAGTGCAGTACATGCCATGAACACATTGGCGAATCCGAACATTCAAGAGTTTATGAAGAAAACAGAATTACAGGTTACAGCCGGGATATCTGGGGGAAAAACATTTCTGGTTTAAAGAGTAATACATGGGACCGTATGAAGATGGATGATTGTGCTGAATGTCATGCTACAAAGGAAATCAAAACAGATGTTGAGACACTCCCATGGCCATTAAACTGGGCTCCATTACCTTATGAGAAACAGACCGGCAATCAAGCAAGTATTAAGACAGTTAAAGAGGCGTGTTTTGTATGCCATAAGTAAAAACTTTAAAGCCGATTAGTTTAAGAGCTACACATTGTAAGGGGTAGAATCTATGAAAGTAGGCAGAAGAAGTTTCTTGTCATTTATAATTGGTGGTGCGGCGGGTACAGCTATTACGCCATTGCCCTGGAAACTTATGGATGATGCATCTATATGGTCGCAGAATTGGCCGTGGACTCCTGTTCCGCCGGATGGTGAATACAGTTATGTTAATTCGGTCTGCACTCTCTGCCCAGGTGGTTGCGGTATTAGTGTTCGCAAAGTTGATGACCGCGTTGTTAAGATAGAGGGCATGAAAGGATATCCGGTAAACGCCGGCGGGATATGTGTGCTGGGTTTATCGGGACATCAGTTACTTTATAGCCCAACACGTGTAAAGTCTCCATTAAAAAGAGTGGGGAAAAGAGGCGAAGGAAAATGGGAAAAAATATCCTGGGATGAAGCTATCTCTGAGGTTGCAAAAAAGCTTTCTGAGATAAGATCAAAAGGCGAATCTCATTCAGTCGGCTCTATTGTTAATGCAGATAGCGGGACTATACCCAATCTTTTTAAAAGATTTCTGACAGCATATGGTTCACCCAATTTTATGACTATGCCCTCCATGCAAGACTCATACAAGATGACACTGCAACTTATGCAGGGAGTAAATGCTCAGGCCGGATTTGATGCCGAGAATGCTGATTTTATATTAAGCTTTGGAAGCGGGATAATTGATGGATGGGGCTCGCCGGTGCGTATGTTTAAAGCCAACAGTACTTGGAAAGCCAATGGCAAAAAAGTCGTTCAGATTGAACCTCGCCTGTCAAATACAGCAGCAAAATCCGATAAATGGATTCCAATAAAGCCCGGCACTGAAGCAGCCTTAGCATTAGGTCTTGCAAATGTAATTATAACTAACTCGCAACATTCCCAAAAGATTAGCCAGTCATCTGGTTTTGAATCATTCAAGAAGTTAGTACAAAACGAGTACAGCACCGATAAGGTTTCACAAATAACAGGGATAGATAGTGCTTCCATAGTTTCACTGGCTAAGACATTCGCCAGTGCCTCAAAACCATTGGCAATCTGTGGCCGAGGGCAGGGAAGCACACCGGGCAGCCTTAATGAATTTATGGCAGTGCATGCATTAAATGCTCTTGTAGGCAATATAAATGAACAAGGTGGTGTTTGGGCTGTCCCTGAGGTTGATTATATTAAATGGCCTGAAGTAAATTTGGATGAAACTGCAACAAATGGCGTGCAAAAAGAACGTGTAGATGGAGCTGGCAGCGAATATCCCCATGCTAAATCTCTGTTAAACCGCCTGGCTGAGGTTGTTAATTCTGGAGATGGGTCACTTGAGGCACTTTTTGTTACGGGTGCAAATCCTTTATATTCAATGCCTGATAGTAAAGCAATGAAGAAGGCATTTGATAGCATACCGTTTGTTGTAAGTTTTTCATCATACATGGATGAAACTGCCAGCAATTCCGATTTAATCCTGCCTAATCATGTTTGCCTCGAACGCTATGAGGATGTTCCAACAACAGCTGGGTTGCAAAAAAACATTATCGGTCTGACAAGGCCGGTCGTAAAACCCCAGTTTAGCACAAAGAATGTTGGAGATACTATAATGCTCATAGCAAAAGCACTGGGAGGTAGTATAGCAGAAGCATTTCCTTGGGACAGCTATGAAGCCTGCCTTAAGGAAACATTAGGCGCCAAATGGGATGTATTGGTGGAAAATGGTTTTTGGTCGGATTCGAATTCAAAAACGGTTTCAGGCGAATTCAATTTTTATCCCAAGGCAATGGAATCACTTTCCAACTTTAGTCCAGTAAGTCTTGAAGGCAGCACAGCATCATATCCTCTTGTACTCATACCATATGACTCCATTAGACTCGCGAATGGATATATTGGCGATCCGCCCTTTGTAATAAAAGCTGTAGAGGATACAGTTCTTAATGGCAAAGCTGCATGCGTTGAGGTGAATCCAAAGACAGGTAAAGAGTTGGGTCTGACTGAAGGCAGGTATGCATCTTTACATACTCCAAGAGGTAAGGCAAAGGTTAAAGTACATCTTTATGAAGGAATTATGCCCGGTATAATAGCTTTGCCAAGGGGACTGGGCCATACTGCCTACGATAAATACCTTGCTGGTAAGGGATGTAATTTTAACGAACTCATCGGTCCGGCAGAAGATCCAGTATCCGGTCTTGATGCAGCTTGGGGAATAAGGGCTAGGCTGACCAAAGTATAACTTGAATATGAGGTTTTGATGAAAGAAGAAGGCAAACACAACAAGAAAGCCAAAAAGTATGGAATGGTCATAAATCTGGACAATTGTACTGGTTGTGGGGCCTGCATGGTTGCCTGTATGGCTGAGAATAATGTGCCCTTCAAGGAAGATGAATCAGACAAGCTTGACAGCATTACATGGATGCGTGTCTATAAGCTGGCAAACGGGGAATCCTATCCTGATGCTGATATCTGCTATCTTCCCAGGCCATGTATGCACTGTGAGGGATATCATGGTCATTCGCCATGTGTATCTGTTTGTCCGGCAGTCGCAACAGACTATAACCATGATACCGGGATTGTAAGCCAGATTTATACCCGGTGCTTTGGATGCAGGTATTGTATGGGAGCATGCCCGTATCATGCCCGTTATTTTAACTGGTGGGATCCGGTATGGCCGGAAGGAATGACTAAATATCTGAGCCCGAATGTTTCAGCACGCATGAGAGGTATTGTAGAGAAATGCAGTTTTTGTTTCCACAGACATCAATTAGCAATGGACAAGGCATTCCTGGAAGGGCGAACAGAGCTCGAAGAGAATGAATACCAGACTTCTTGTACTCAGGCATGTCCAGCCGGCGCTATTACATTCGGTGATCTGAACAATCCTCATCATAAGGTTAATCAAATGGTTAAGCCTGATAACAAGCATGGGGGGCGGCCAGGTGATCCCAATGCATTCCGTTTACTTGAGAGACTTGGTACAAATCCCAAAGTCTACTATATTTCAAGTAAGGAATGGGTACGACGGGCTGGCGACAATTATCTTGCAAACGAAGACAGAACAGTCCAGCAGCATTAACATATATTAAGAAATATAAAGATTTTTTAATAACAAATAACAGCAAATTTTGAGGAGTATATAGCTTATGGATTCAGCATTAATACCCAAGGGGCTTAAACGCTGTTCAATTGGCAAATTTTACTTAGGGATCGCTTTAGTCGGTGCTGTGGTGCTTTGGGGTGTTTATGCCATGTTACTTGTTTGGATAAAGGGACTTAACCAGACAAACATGAATGATTCCTATGGGTTTGCCCTATGGATCTGGGCTGACCTTGGGATTATTGCCCTGGGCGGTGGAGCTTTTTTTACCGGGTTTTTAAGATATATTATCGGTAAAGATGAACTGAAAAATATTATCAATTACGCGGTTGTAATAGGGTTTGTATGCTATGCTTCAGCACAGTTGATACTTGGAATTGATGTTGGGCAGCCTTTAAGAGGATGGTTTATTTTCTGGCATGCAAATGTTCATTCTATGCTGACCGAAGTTGCATTCTGTCTTACATGTTATTTTGGTGTTCTTGTTATCGAGTATATTCCACTGCTTCTTGAAAACCGACAGATTGACAAGGTTCCATTCTTTCATAATCTAGGCCATAATATGCATGAAATTATGGCGATTTTTGCAGCGACTGGTGCTTTTCTTTCCTTTTTCCATCAGGGATCGCTTGGTGGAGTTGCCGGGGTACTTTACGGTCGTCCTTTTGCAGTGAGAGAGGGATTGTTTATCTGGCCATGGACTTTCTTTCTCTTTACCTGGTCGGCGGCAGCCTTTGGACCTTGTTTTACACTTTTTGTGACAAGGCTTACCGAGAAGATAACAGGCAAGAAGCTTGTCAAACAAAATGTTATAGATCTTCTGGCCAAGATAGCCGGCTGGATGATGGGAACATACATTATTGCAAAAATTATTGATACCTGGTACTGGGCTACAGTTACGGCGCCTTCTAAAGGATTTACATTTATGGATTTTTACTCCGACAATTCATTTTATGGAATTTGGATCCTTATAGCTGAGATTGTTGTCGGCGGTATTATTCCAGCGCTAATACTTCTTTCACCAAAAGGGCGCAGTAATTCTACTGCGTTGTTTACAGCTGTATCGCTGGCCTGTATTGGTGTTTTAATTAATCGCTGGGTAATGGTTCTGCAAGTAATGGCCCATCCGGTTATGACATTTGAAAACTGGTTTTTGTATGTCCCCAGCTGGCAGGAAGTGGCAACAACTATTCTTCCGGTTGCAGGCGGCATTATTGTAATAGCATTGTCATACCGTTATTTGCCAATTTTTCCTCAGGAAAAGGAATTAAATCCATAGGAGGTTAAAATATGTTACCGTTTTCATTTGAATGGGTTTGGGATCTTAGTCATATTGTATTTATGGGTGGTTTGCACTATGCCCTTACTATAATTAGTCTTGGGATGGCTTATTGTATTTTAAAAGCTGTTGTTGATACAAAACAAGGTAAAGGCGGCCATCACCACTAAATCAGGCTATAATTCACAATATAATATAAAAAAAGCGCTTATCTCATTGTTAAAATGTGGTAAAGCGCTTTTTTGTTTGAAGGTTTTTGAAGGTTTAAGATGGATAAGATTATAGTTGAAGGAGGACGACCCCTTATGGGTGAGGTCAGTATCAGTGGAGCGAAGAACGCTGCGCTTCCGATTCTGGTTTCATCTCTACTTACTGATGGATTGTGTACTTTTTCAAATGTTCCAAATCTAAAAGATATTGAGAGCATAAAACTGCTTCTTTCACATCTTGGCGCAAAAATTGAGACAGATGGCGATGTTGTTAAGATAGATGCGGGCAATATTTTAAATCATGAAGCTCCCTATGATCTGGTGAGGAAAATGCGTGCCTCCATATTGGTTCTTGGTCCTCTTGTCGCCAGGCTGAAAAAAGCCAGGGTATCATTGCCAGGAGGGTGTGCTATAGGTGCCAGGCCAATTAATCTGCATCTTAAAGCTCTGGCATGCCTTGGTGCGTCCATTGAATTAAAGCACGGCTATGTTGAAGCTTATGCCGATAAATTAGAAGGGAGCGAAATTTATTTAGATATAGCTACAGTAACTGGTACCGAAAATATTATGATGACGGCTGTTTTAGCGGAAGGAAGAACAGTTATTCATAATGCAGCCCGTGAACCCGAAATAGTAGCTCTATCTGATGTTTTAAACAAAATGGGTGCTGATATCCGTGGTGCAGGCACCTCCACAATCACTATAATAGGAGTTTCTTCTCTAAATCCTGTATCGGTTTCAATAATTCCCGACCGTATAGAAACTGGAACATTTATGATTGCAGCGGCTTTGACTGGCGGAGATATAAAGATTTCAGGTTGTGAACCCGGTCATCTTGAAGCCGTTATACACAAATTGGGTTTAACGGGGACAATAATAAAAATTGATGGAAAGAATATTAGAGTTCAGGGAATAGATGATATAGCAAGTGTTGATTTAAAAACGCTCCCATATCCAGGTTTTCCTACTGATATGCAGGCACAGTTCATGGTACTGATGTCTGTTGCTGGGGGACTAAGCCTGATATCTGAAACAGTATTTGAAAACCGTTTTATCCATGTAAGCGAGTTAAAAAGAATGGGAGCTGATATTACTATAGCCGGTAATTCTGCAATGGTAAAAGGAGTTAAAATGCTTTCAGGCGCGCCGGTTATGGCGACTGATCTTAGAGCCAGCGCTTCGCTTATACTGGCTGGTCTTGTTGCCAGGGGCAAAACCGAGGTAAATCGTATCTATCACCTGGATCGTGGGTATGAATCGCTTGAAAAGAAATTTGCCGGTCTGGGAGCAGCTATAAAGCGTGTAAAAGAATAATTGACGGCTTCGTAACAAGTCCATCTGCTGTGTTGTGTTTCATCTTTCGTCATTGCGACGTACTATCAGTACGTCTCTCTCCTCAAGATTCGCACGCCTTGCATATGAACTTGTTACGAAGCCGTCAAAATTCATCAAAATTGAATAACCAATGACAAGCAGGATTTATTCTCGCCCCGTTATCCCTGTCCTGGCATCTATGATACTGGGGTTAGCCTTTGGTTCATGGCTGCCGGGTTATGAAGTCTGTGCTTATTTTATCATTCTTATATGTACAGGCTTGATAATATATTTCATTCTTCAGAGAAAAACCGCATTAATTTTACCTGTAATTTTGTTTTTTGCTTTCGGCTATCTTTCCTTACAGTCATGGATCGCTCCTAAATTTCCCTCAAATCATATTATCAATTTTTTAGATTCGCAAAAAAGGAAAATTGTCGGTTTAATCGACGAAAATCCTATAATATACAAAAATAGGCTGAAATTCGTTATACAGACCAGGACTCTTGGAGAAGATAAGGGTAATAATTTTCCGGTTACAGGGAAAATCCTTGTAACAGCAAGAGGAAATTTTCCAGAAATCGCAGTTGGTGACAAGGTATCCTTTACAGGCAAGATTAGATCTATCAGGAATTTCAAAAATCCTGGAGGATTTGACTATAAAAAATACATGGCATTTAAAAAGATCTGGGGGACTTCATATGTCCAGGGGGAAGATCTTGTTGTTATAAAAAAACATTCAAAAACTGGTATGGGCGGGGCAATAGAAGATTTCCGCAGTAAAATCTCAGATCTTATCGACAATACAGGGAAGGACGATAAAAAAGGTGTATTAAAAGCCCTTATAATTGGAGACAGAAATAGTATTTCAAAAAACTTACAGGAGGCATTTAACCGGGCCGGTGTAGGTCATATTCTTGCAATTTCAGGACTTCATATAGGAATTGTGGCAACAGTAGCATTTTTCTTTTTTAAATGGATATTTTCATATTTTAAATTTCTTCTCTGGAATGCATTGACTCTAAAGGTTGCAGCTATTCTATCGCTTTTCCCCGTAGTTATCTATGGCTTACTTTCAGGGATGTCCCCTTCTACACAAAGAGCAGTAATTATGGTTACTGTTTTTTTGATGACATTTCTTTTTGAAAGAGAACATGACCCAATAAATACCCTGGCCGTAGCTGCAATGATAATTCTTATTGTTCATCCTCCGTCTCTTTTTTCGATTTCTTTTCAGCTTTCGTTTATAGCTGTTCTTGCAATAATATATGGCCTTTCCAGAATTCATGTAAAGAGCGTGATCAGAAAAGAAGGATACTTCCAGGTTCAGAAAAAAGTATATCTCTTTTTATTGACCTCGCTTTTCGCGATCCTGGGAACACTTCCGCTTGTAATGCTTTACTTCAATCAGATCTCTTTAGTTGGTTTCCTGGCAAACTTGTTAATTATACCTATTATTGGTTTTATCGTAGTTCCTTTGGGGTTATTTTCGGTACTGCTTTATCCGGCAACCACTTACGGGGCTACATGGTGCATAAATGCAAACTCTGAATTGCTGGCTAAAGCTCTTGACATTGTGATGTGGTTTTCCAATTTGCCTTTTGCTTCAATAAAGACAATCACTCCAACTTATTTTGAGATTTGTTGTTATTATATCCTGGGCTGGTCGGTGTTGAACTTGTTTGGTATTTATTATGAAAATGCTGATAAAAAGAATAAACTTCCGGCGAAAGCAGATCTGATAAACAATAAAATAGAATTGAAGAAGCAATCGACTGCTTCCAGAAAGAGAAAAGTATTAACTGTTATAATAATAGTAATAATTGCCGGTGTTGCCGATACTTGCTACTGGTTATATAACAGATTCTGGCATGATGATCTGAGAATTACAGTCATTGATGTCGGGCAGGGCAGCTCTGCTCTTCTGGAAATGCCGAAGGGCTTTAATCTGCTTATAGATGGCGGCGGGTTCCCTGATAACTCGACCTTTGATGCTGGCGAAAGAGTAGTTGCGCCGTTATTATGGCGTAAAAAAATTAAAACAATTGATACCCTTATTCTTTCCCATCCAAACAGCGATCACTTGAACGGACTTTTGTATATTGCAGAAAATTTCAATGTAAAAAAGGTGTGGGCTAACTATGATACAGCAGATACTGTTGGATATCGAAAATTCATGGAAATTATTAAAAAAAAGTCAATTCATATGCCTGAATTCAAAGATATATCAAGAACACACTTTATAAATGGGGCTCAATTAGATCTTCTTTATCCGCCCATTGATTACATGGATAATAATAAGAGGACGTGGTCTGATTTTAATAACAATTCTCTGGTCATAAAGGTTAAATTCGGATCAAAATCATTTCTTTTTCCGGGCGATATTATGACCATGGCAGAAAATGAACTGGTTACAATTGCTGGAGATGATTTAACAAGCGATGTTCTTATAGCTCCTCATCACGGCAGCAAAACATCGAACAGCGAGCTTTTTATTTATAAAGTTGAACCAGAAATTGTAATTTTTTCATCAGGGTGGGGAAACAGTTATAGATTCCCGCATCCATCGGTTTTAAAAAAATATAGAGAACGAGGATGCCGTATATTACGCACCGACAGCCACGGAGCTGTCACAATATCAACCGATGGGCAGTCTCTTGAAGTTTTGCCTATGATAGCTCCACCATTTTAACAAAACCCTTGCTTTTTTAAAGGATGTGATTTAATTTAACCCTGTGTTTTGAAAAAAATCTAAATAGATATCTGTTGGTATTGAATTGTGAAACGATTTATTGATCAGGAACTCAGAAAATGGAAGGAAGCCAGGCGTCGAAAACCTCTCATTGTCCGTGGGGTCAGGCAGGTCGGGAAGACCTATTCTGTGAGGCAGTTCGGGGAAAGTTGCTTTGATACTCTTGCGGTTGTGAATCTGGAACGTAATCCGGACTGGCACCGCGTTTTTGACGGCAATCTACAGCCGAAACGCATCTGTGCGGATTTGGAAATCTTGCTACGGCAGAAGATAGTCCCAGGCAAAACACTCCTTTTTATCGACGAAATCCAGGCTTGTCCAAGGGCAATTACGGCCCTTCGCTATTTTTATGAAGAATTGCCTGATCTGCATGTGGTTGCAGCCGGTTCGCTCCTTGAATTTGCCATGAAGAATATTTCTTTTCCGGTGGGCAGAGTGCAATTTTCCCGCCTTCATCCCCTCTGTTTTGCCGAATACCTTCAGGCAACCGGCAATGATGAAGCAGCAAATATCGTTCTTGGCTCTCCACAAACTGTTTCGCAAACAATCCATGAATTTCTTTGTGAAGAACTCCGCCGGTATTTTTTTGTAGGAGGGATGCCCGAAAGCGTACTCGCCTATGTCGAAACCGGGTCAATGCGGGAATCTTTCGAGGTGCAGGCGGAGATCTGTGATACCTATCGGTTGGACTTTTCGAAATATAGCCCGCATGCCGACAAGCATTGTCTAAATGCCGTGCTTACAACTGTGGCGCAAAGTGTTGGGCAACAGATAAAGTATTCCAGGCTTGCCGATGGTTACTCAAATCCAACTCTGAAAAAAGCCTTTAACTTGCTAAGCCTTGCAAACGTTATCAGGAAAGTGCCTTCGGTTGATCCGTCCGGACTTCCCCTGGGGGCTACTGCCGCTGCAAATATCTTTAAGGCGTTGATGGTTGACATCGGTCTCATGAGACATCTTACGGGCATGCCGGTAGATGTTGAATACGGGAAGGCGGATTTGCTCAACATATACCGCGGAGCTATGGCGGAACAGTTTGTCGGCCAGGAGATGATATTATCTCAGAAAGATGATCTTTACTACTGGTCGAGACAGGCAAAGAGCAGTTCTGCAGAAGTGGATTACGTGGCAGTTATTGACGGCAGGATACATCCTGTAGAGGTAAAAAGCGGAGCTTCCGGCAGGCTGAAAAGCCTGCATCTCTTCCTGGAAAAGTATAAAAACTCTCCAAGAGGTATCGTGTTTTCAATGCGCCCTTATGCTGAACCGGCAGAAAAGAATATAGTGTTTATGCCGTTGTATTTTGCCTTTTCGGCTATACGGGGAAGTAGCGGCACATAAACTCAAGTGGTTAATCCATTGATTACCATGTGAGTGAGGTTGCTCTTGAAAGAACTAATGGAAATTGATCAAAGAATAAATTCAGCAGAAAGAGAATTGCGAGAACTTGAAGATAATAGGTCGATCGTTTTGTCTCTCCTGAGGAATTTGATGACTGGAGAAATACTGCTCTTGAGACAGGTTTTTCCGAAGTTGCCAGCGGGCCCTTTGTCAGGAGTTCTTTTCATGCAAAAGAGCTGTATAAGAACATAAGATGCTGAGTTTTTCCGATCGGTTAAAAATGACTGATTTGCACCAAAGCCGCATCAATATACTAAGCCGTCAACTAATTTACAAATGGTCATACCCCATAGTTCCCCGACGGTCATGCAGAACTTAATAGATTTATTGATTTTTACTTTACGAGGTTATAGATGACATCGGAAAGGCAAGGGGCTCTTTGGGCTGGCAGGGGAAAAATGGCATAAGCCTTTGCGAGAGAAATGATAAACAGGTTTGGCGGGCTCAATGGGTTGATGAGAGTCAGAATATAAGTCTCTAAGATTCCAAAATGGAATCTTAGAGAAGGGCCAACATTCAAAATATTTGCCTTACGCTTTTACAGAGCAAGGGCTTGCAATGCTCCAAAGATCAGATATATGACTTTCTAGAGTTTAGAATAAATGGAGGCTAACTGATGGATGAAAAAGGGATTATGATTCCTGTTGAGAGAATTAAGCAGTCGATTGTGTTCATCCGCGGTCAGAAAGTTATGTTGGATCGGGATCTTGCAGAACTTTATGGCGTAGAAACAAAGATTTTGAAACAAGCAGTACGGAGAAACATAAAACGTTTTCCTGATGATTTTATGTTTGCTTTGACCCGAGATGAGATTATGAGGATATCACAAATTGTGACATCCGCAAAAGTGAGCGCATTCCCCGTAGCTTGTCGAAGCGGAAGTGAAAATCTCGCTTATACTGGACTGCGGCGTTAGTGAGCGAATCTAAAAATAGCAAACTTTATGATCGAAGATTCCCTGCAGGTTGTCGGAGCAAAGCGCAGATTCCGTCTTGTGGGAATGAAAGGAGCATTCATGAGTGAAAATGAAGTTGTTCCGGTTGATCAGATTGAAAATATTATCCTTGTCATACGAGGACAGAAGGTAATATTGGATCGAGATCTGGCACAGCTTTATAATGTAACTACGAAACGGCTTAATGAACAAGTAAGGCGCAATCGCAGTCGTTTCCCAGACGATTTTATCTTCCGGCTTACAGCTAAAGAAAAAGCAAAGGTGGTCGCAAATTGCGACCACCTGTCTACAGTCAAATTTTCACCGTCACTTCCCTATGCATTTACAGAACATGGAGCAATTATGGCAGCCAGCGTCATTAATTCACCACGAGCCATAGAGGTTAGTATCTTTGTAGTACGCGCATTTGTCAGACTCCGCAAAATGGTGGAAACACACACTGAATTATTACAAAAAGTTGGAGAGCTGGAGGATCGACTTGAAGGTCATGATGAACAGATTCAGGGCATTTTTGAGGCTATCCGTCAACTCATGACGCCACCCGCGAAACCACGCAAGAAGATTGGGTTTGGGGTAAAGGAAAAACAGGCTGCCTATGGCCGTCGAGGTGTAAAACGCAAAAAAGGCTAAACATGCTTGATAACGGAAGGAATGCGTATCTTCGCGATGAAAAAGTTATGCTGGATCGGGATCTTGCGGAGCTTTATGGCGTAGAAACCGGTGCGCTGAATCGAGCGGTTAAACGAAACACTGAACGTTTCACTGAAGATTTCATGTTTCAGGTTACCGGCGAGGAGGCAGAAGTTTTGAGATGCCAAACTGGCATCTCAAAGCCTGGGCGTGGTGGGCGCCGTTATTTGCCTTATGTCTTTACGGAATAAGGTATCGCCGCTTTCCTGCGTATTGAACAGTCCGAGGGCTGTTAAGGTGAATATTGAACCGCAAAAGCGAGCGCATTCCACGTAGCTTGTCGAAGCGGAAGTGAAAATCTCGCTTATACTGGGCTGCTGCGTTAGCGAGCGAATCTAAAAATAGCAAACTTTATGGTCGAAGACCCCCTGCAGGTTGTCGGAGCAAATCGTAGATTCCGTCTCGTGGGTTCTGAATGGAAAAGGCATGAAAATAGAACAAATTGACACAAAACCGCTATCTATGCTTTAATATTATAGATTACAATCTGTATGATCCTATTCATAGTGTTAATTCTTCATTTTTTTGTGAAAGGCTTTCAATGGGCTACTCCGCATTTCTGAAACCACGGCAAGAGGCGATTGGGGGATTTTTTTAATGGCGAATAACGGAAAAATAAAAGAGCTTGCCAATTTTATCTGGAGTATTGCGGATCTGTTGAGAGGTGATTACAAACAATCCGATTATGGAAAGATCATACTCCCTTTTACAGTTTTGCGAAGGCTTGACTGTGTTCTGGAGCCTACCAAGCAAAAG
>VMSQ01000178.1 GCA_013792055.1 Desulfobacteraceae bacterium | reverse complement strand
CATTGGGGAGGAGCATCAATAAACCTTTCCAGACCTGTTTGAACGCACATTATCTATCTCTCAATATTGAAGATTGTAGACCAAAACAATTGAATATTGAAGATTGAATATTGAATATTTGTGGAAATCGCTCCTGCCCGCCATCGGCTTCGCCTTCAGGCGAGGCGGGCGGGTCGCTCCATTAATTCATACCTGCCCGCCATCGCGAGCCGTACTCGATGCTCTTCGTCCTTTTGTTGCCTGCCCGCCATCGGCTTCGCCTTCAGGCGAGGCGGGCGGGGCTCGCTCAGGCGAGGCGGGCGGGTAAAATTGAAAGAATTCCTTCAATATTCAATATTCAATTGTTTTGGTGGCCGAAGTTAGAATCATGCCTCTATTTTCTCTCTAACCTGGCGACTGACTCTATGTGATATGTATGAGGAAACATATCAACCGGCTGCACTTCCAAAACGCTGTAATCATCTTTAATCATTCCCAGATCCCTTGCCATAGTTGCCGGATTACACGAGACATAGACAATTCTCGCAGGAGACATGTCAAGAACCTGCTTAACCACCTTCTCATGCATACCTGTTCTTGGAGGATCAATTATCATAACATCCGGCTTTTTAACCTGCTCAAGACAATCCTTTATATCGCCAAGGATAAAACGGCAATTTGTAACCCCATTATTTTGGCAATTAATTTCCGCATCTCGCACAGCACTTTCAGAAATTTCTATTCCTACCAGCTCTCTGGCTGAATCTGCAAGAAAAATAGAAATAGTTCCAGCCCCGCAGTAAAGGTCGACAACTTGCTCTTTTCCTGACAGGCCGGCATATTCCATGACTTTTTTGTATAATATTTCCGCGCCAAGGGTATTGGTCTGAAAAAAGGAATTTGCTGATATTTTAAACTCAAAGCGACCGACTTTATCTCTGATAAATGGACTGCCGGCAAGAAGTATCTCATACTCTCCGACAGCGATACCTGCTTTGCGTTTATTTATGTTGTTTATTACAGATACAATTTCAGGATATTTGGCTGTTAACAAGTCAGATAACGGCTTGACAATCTTGTTGGATTCTTCCGCAGTTACTATATTTACCATCCACTGATCATAGGCTGCAGAATGCCTTAGCATAAGAAAACGCCAGAAACCTTTATGGCTTCGAAGGCCATATACTGGGATATTCGAGTTTTTAATAAATTCTCTTATGTCATCAAGGATATTATTTCCGAGGCCGGGTTGAAGCAGGCATTTTTTGATATCAAGCACCTTGTGAAATGTGCCTGGCACATGAAGTCCTATGGCAAAATCTAAATCTAAATTTTCCATGCCAAACTCATCAGGCATAAGCCATCTTCTGTCGGAACAGGAAAATTCCATCTTGTTCCTGTAGGCGTATGTCACCTTAGACGGTAAGGTTGAATGGACGGGTACGTCCTTAATAATGCCAATATGCTCAAGTGAATCAATAACGTGCTGTCGTTTGAAGACAAGTTGTTCGTCATATTTCAAAAATTGCCACTTGCATCCACCGCAACAGCCGCTGTATATACATGGAGGTTTAATCCTGAATGGTGATTCTTTTACTATTGTGACAATAATTGCATCTGCATAGTTCTTCTTTTTTTTTATTATACGGGCAATTACAATGTCTAAAGGTATAGTCTGGTCAACAAAAACAACGAATCCATCTTTACGTGCGAGCCCTTTACCGCCAAATGCCAGTTCGGAAATTTCAAGCTCCAGTTCTTGCCCTTTTTTAAGAGACATCAAGGCGCAAGCCTCCCAACCGGCATGATGCAGAGAGGATATTCATATAAATCAAAATTCATAACATTTTTCAGTTCATTATCATTAAAAGCCCCTATAACCAGCGTCCCAAGGTTTAAAGAAACAGCCTGCAAATAAACATTCTGGACAGCATGTCCAACTTCAATATAAACATATCTTATTCCTCTTTCCCCATACTTGACGGTTGTCCGCTCATAAACAGCACAAAAAACAATTACTGCAGCAGCATTACTTATAGAGCTCTGATTTAAAGAAGCTCTGCAAACTTCAGCCCTTTTGTCACCATCAACAGTTTTAACAAGCTCATTTTCATGCGGCCTGTATTTATAAATTCCAGCAGGAATGTCTCTTACTTTTCCTGCAACAATATAAATTTCCAACGGGTAAAGCGCTCCTGCAGAAGGAGCTGTTCTGTATCCTCTTGAATCTGTAATTCCCTGAGCTGCCCATAAAAGCTGTGATATTCCGGCAAGAGATAATGGTTCATTTGAGTAGCTTCTGATAGACCTTCTTTTTAATAATGCCGTTTCAACCGATGTATTGCCGTCATAATAAGGGGCCGGCAACTTTATAATTACCGAGGATTTATCCATAGCCATTGCTCCACATCTCCCTGTCGGAAATAATGTTAAGATAAATATTATAATTACCAACTCAAGTTTCGCCCCCACTAATTCATATTGGCCTTCTCTGGCAGGGCAGGTATTAGATAGTTTTTTTAAAAGAGCAAAATAATATGATTGATATTCTAAACCACTATACCTTGGGATTTGACCAGGACAGGCACATAGAAGGT
>VMSQ01000254.1 GCA_013792055.1 Desulfobacteraceae bacterium | reverse complement strand
GGGCGTGTCATCTACGTGTTCGAAGTACAGACCAAAGGCTCAATCGATAGCCTGATTCTAAATCTTTTAAAATCTCTAAATAATCCAGCTGTGCAAGGAGTTGTTGCCGTGTCCGATGCCTCGCAGCTTGAAAAGATAAAAAAACATGCGGGAAATGTTGGTGATCTTAGCAAAAAACTTCGCTACTGGGATTATACGGAAGTTTTGCAAAATCATGAAGCTCTTGAAGCTGTGAATGAATCTATTAATCGCCTTGGGCTTGTGCCTGAGGGATTTTAGGAAGTGTTAGAAGGGTCTTCAGAATCTGCTGGAGAGTGAAGAATGAAGACTCCGTTTTCTTTTTGCCATTCAATTGTGTTGGGTTGAAAAAAAGCGTGAACAACAATTAAATCCCCCTTTGGCAAAGGTAGGAGCGAGGGGGCTTTGAAGAAGTCTGGACAGGCGATTATGTGCTTGAAAACTAGTGGCAGTCCTTCCGCACTAAAAAAACCGCTCGCTGGAGCTCAAAAGCATATTCCGGGAATGCCTTGCCTGGGCGGCGCAAGATTGCAGTCAAGGTGGTGGATATCTTCGGCAATGACACCATGAAGATATTGGAAGTAACTATAGGAGGGGGAAAATAATGGAAAGAAATGAAATAATACGTACCCTGCGCTGCTTTATGGATATGAACAAAGATAGATACAAAATCATACGGATCGGTGTTTTTGGTTCAGCGGCCAGAGACAGCATGAATGAGCAGAGTGATATTGACGTTGTTGTTGAGCTTGGCAAACAGGACTTATTTAATATTATTGGCATCAAGCAAGACCTGGAAGAACAATTTTCCAAACCTGTGGATGTTATCAGTTACAGGGAAAAAATGAACCAATTTCTTAAGAAAAGAATAGATAAAGAGGCAGTCTATGTATGACTGGAAAAAAGCCAAAGGCATGAGAGATATTATCAGCCACCATCATTTTGATCTGAATGCTGAAGCAATCTATAATGTCTGCAAAAACAATATTCCCGAACTGGCACAAACCATAAATAAAATGATTAGAGAATTATCATAATGGCGCTACACAAGGACTTTCCAAAGCCACCGCATGCAATCCTCAATCCGGATATCCGCTGGTTTCCCGCGGATGAAGCTCTTAGTGAGTCAAGCTATGAAAAGTTGCTGCCGTCGGCAGCCGGATTCGCGGCCTTTATTACAATTTGAAACGCATAGTTTGGGTTCTATATAATTTCTTAGGATCGATATGTTTTATCGAGGAATAAAAACTAATATATTTATAAATATTGCGGTGCTGTTAGTGCTGGCAATGATTCTGATTGATTTTGTAATTACTATTACGGTTCAGAATATTCTGATTCGATCTGAAATTTCAAAAGGCTCCTTTCTTATTTCTTCAATAGAAAATGAATTAATACATTTTGACGAGACAGAGGAAATTTTATCTGATTTAGATTTTAAGGCTAAATTGAATAACATGTTAAATGAATCAGGTTTTTCTGGTGCAGTTATTTTAGATACAAAAGGAGATCAGATTTATTTCAAGGGAGAAAGAGAAAGTGGTGCCCTGCAAGACGAAATTAAGATTCTTGCAAAACGGTCAATTCAATCAAGGGAAAAGATAACCGAATTTTCGGGTACATCATGGGGAGTTTTTTGGAAACAAAGTCGTTTTTTGATTATATCGGCACCATTATTCAGAGGAGAAGATATTATTGGAGGCGCCGGCGTTGTTTTACAGCTTGAAGAGGTATATGGTCAATTAAGACACACACAGCGCTTAATATTTATATATATTTTAGTAAATGCCGTTATTTTTACACTCTTCGGCCTTTATCGGCTTTCAAAGGTTACAGTTAAACCATTGAACAGATTAATTAAGAGAGCCAATGAATACAGAGAAGATGATGAGTTATTTTTCCTGTATGAAAAAAGTGATAATGAGTTTAATAAGCTGTCAAAGTCTTTGAACAGCATGTTAAAAAGAATTTCTGAGGATAAAGACAGGCTCCAAAATACAGTCAAATCACTTGAGAAGGCAAATTTCGACTTACAGCAAGCGCAAGAAGATATTATAAGAGCAGAAAAATTAGCTTCCGTTGGCAGATTATCTTCAGGCATTGCCCATGAAATTGGCAACCCTGTAAGTATCGTAATCGGTTATCTTGAGCTGCTTAGAAAAAAGGATATTACCGATAAGGAAAAAGAAGAATTTATTGATCGTTCACAGAAAGAGATAAACAGAATAAATAATCTTATAAGGCAGTTGCTTGATTTTTCAAGGCCTTTAGGCGTTGGCTTGAAAGCAGTCTCTGTTCATGAAATAATTAATGATATTACAAAAGCCTTAAAAATTCAGCCTATATTAGAGAATATTAATTTGGAGCTGAATTTAGCAGCGAGTATAGATACAATTATGGCAGATCCTGATCAATTGCGTCAGGTATTTTTAAATTTGATTATTAATGCTGCTGATGCGATTAATTCT
>VMSQ01000244.1 GCA_013792055.1 Desulfobacteraceae bacterium | reverse complement strand
GTGAAGTCAGATAGTTGGAATTATGGGTTAGCTGATGGAAAAAAGTGGCGCTTGAATCTGCTGGCTACGGCAGATTGGACATTTTCCTGGTTTATTCAGTCGTTCCCTCTTTTTGAACTTGAATCCGCATTTTTTACATTCAGCCGGGATTATCATCAGGCGCCCTTTGCTTTTGCGAACTGCTATCCGGATATGCCCAAGATGATCGACAACCTCTTTTTCAGGAATCCCGACTTCTGCGGATATCTCGCGCGCTGACAGGGTTTGCCTTGTAAGAACAGAAATTATTTCCTGACGGAACGTGTCATGCTTTTCTTGCGGAATAGAGGGCACTTTAGGTTTGATTTTCATTTAAGATCAGCTGCTTTTTATTCTTCAGCAAAGCATCGAGACCGGCGAACGGTCTGTGGGTAGAAGGTCCCGCGAGTGCTCATTGTCGTGACAGTAGAGGCACAGCAACTCCCAGTTGCTGCCGTCGGGCGGATTATTATCGTGGTTGGAAGCTATATGGTGTCGCATCTTGACGGGCTGTTGCCCGTTGAATAGTGTATTTAAGCATGCTTAGTACCCCGCGACGCAAACGCTCGCTGACATGCCGTCTCCACTATCGTTCCCAACAGGTCATTGTACGAGATCCCTGCGGATCGAGCAGCAAGTGGGAAGTACGAAGTCATTGACACTTCAGGAGGAAGGAGACCTGGCGGCGAGTTCACCTCAATCACATATGGCTTTCCATGGGCGTCACAGCGAAGATCAATGCGACAGAGATCGCGAACACCAAGCACATGCCACGTCTTATGGCATACCCCTTCGATCACCGACCAATGTTCATCATCTATCAATGCCGGACATAACAGGTAGTTGCTCATCTCCGAAGATTCTTCGAAAATCCATTTGACTTCCAGCGAGTCAATCCTCTCATAACCCTCCGGCAGCTTGCTGTGGTCTGGCTCAATGGGTGGTAGAGCCTTGGGAGGATTGCCAAGCATCGCGATCGAGAACTCTCGACCTTCGAGGAATGGCTCGACTATCACAGGCGGACCAAGCGATTCGAGCACACGGCCGGTCTGATCGCACAATTCTGAAAGAGTGCGAACAATGCTGCGGTTTGTGATCCCTGCAGATGATCCCTGCGAGAGAGGCTTGACGATCAGGGGGAAGACGAGACCCGGATCGCAGATTTCGGCTTTCTCATGGTAAATGCGGTGCGGGACAACTGGCAGGCCATGAGATCTCAAGACATCTTTTGTCAGTCCCTTGTTCAGCACCAAAGCTTGTGTAAGTGGCGGGGATCCAGTGTAGGGTATCTGGAGCATCTCCAGAATGGCAGGGATGTGGCACTCACGATCAAGTCCGTTCAGGCCCTCCGAATAGTTGAAAGCAATGTCGATGGCGCCGCGGTTCTCTCTCAACTGCGCGTAAGCATTTTCGTCGGCCTCAATCGGAAGGACAGAGAACCCGCAGTCAGATAGATGGCTTTGCATAGCATCAATGGTCTGAGGATCATCATAGTCCGCTTCACGCTGGTTGCGCAGATCATTGGGATCAGGATAGTGATGTCGCACATTGAACAGAAAGGCCACTTTAAGTCTTTTCACCAGTTCGCTCCTATACTACTTCTCTCAGGTTTTCTTGTCGGTCACGCAGTGGTATTGTTCACCCCACCTCTTCAATCCTCGTCGATATCATCCCCGGTGTCGGCCTCATCATCACTGAAAGCGGCCAATGAAAAGTTAAATAAATCATAAGTGCTTAAAAATCAAGAGTATTTATGTAAAGTCAGATAGTTGTATGGGTTAGCTGATGGAAAAAAGTGGCTCTTGAATCTGCTGACCACGGCAGATTGGACATTTTCCTGGTTTATTCAGTCGTTCCCTCTTTTTGAACTTGAATCCGCATTTTTTACATTCAGCCGGGATTATCATCAGGCACTCTTTGCTTTTGCGAACTGCTATCCTGATATGCCCGAGATGATCAACAACATCTTTTTCAGAAATCCCGACTTCTGCGGATATCTCGCGCGCTGACAAGGTTTGCCTTGTAAGAACAGAAATTATTTCCTGACGGAACGTGTCATGCTTTTCTTGCGGGATAGAGGGCACTTTACGTTTGATTTTCATTTAAGATCAGCTACTTTTTATTCTTCAGCAAAGCATCGAGACCAGCGAACGGCCTGTGGGTAGAAGGCGGCTCTTGCTCGCCACCCGGCGTCACCTCGCCATACCATTCCGCTACCTGGTCCCGCGAGTGCTCATTGTCGTGACAGTAGAGGCATAGCAACTCCCAGTTGCTGCCGTCGGGCGGATTATTATCGTGGTTGTGATCTTTGTGATGGATTGTGAGTTCTCGAACTCTCTTGCCTGCGAATTCGCGCCCGCATCGCGCACAAATCCACGAAAAAAGCTTGAGCGCTCGCTCTCGATAGGTTTTCTCCCGAAGCTCAAGGTCACGCCACGCCTTGGCAATGATCCGATCCTGCTTGGCGACTTTCTTCTTTGACATGTGCGCACTCTGAAACCTTTGCAAAACGCCCCCTTTTGCCCAATTTCAGTGTCAGACTCAAATTTTAAGCCTCGAAATACTCAATGTATTCCTACATTTAAAATTTTCGCCTTCCTTGAACTTGAACAAAATTAAGCATTTTTCAAAGGTCTCACCCTCCTGCTGAGTTAATCAACAAACTTTCAGTCCTTATCCTTGCGGATATGAATACAAAGGAGCAGTCCTTTTTTCAGATATACGGTTGCGGTATCATTAATCAATACGTTGCTGATTCCCAGCGTAGCACCTAATTTCAATACATCATCTTTTAAAGGATATTCCAGACCCCTCAGAGTAACGCCTTCCGCATCTTTTCCAAGAGGGACAAGCGAAACCATATCTCCCTTTTTCCCTTTAAAGGTGAGTTCGCCCTCCCCCCTTAACAGAAAAATTTCCTGATGCCCGTCAATTAAACGGATTGTAACTTTGGAAAAGTCCGATAAAGCCGGAAGTAATAAATTGGCTATTGTCATATCCCAGCGCGCGCCAAGTGCGCCCAGGACAAGAATTTCATCACAGCCAAGTTCTACAGCTTTTTGTAAAGCCAGCTCAAGGTCGGTCTGATCTTTATTGGCTGGATAGCTTATGATTTCTGTTCCCGATGTCTGTAAAGACTTTAAATAATCAGGATTCAAAGAGTCCAGGTCACCTACAACTATCGAAGGTTTTATTCCCAGCGCCAGGCAGTGAGCTGTTCCACCATCAGCGGCAATTATCAAATCATCATGGAGTATGATATCGCGGACATCCCGGATATTATTCAAAACTCCATTTGCAAATATTATAGCCCGCAAAATATTCCCTCATGAAAAAAGCGTTCACAGGTTCAAAAGTTCACCGTTCAGGGTTATAAGAAACGTAGCCATGAACCGTGAACGGTTACTAATACTACAGCATCACTTTTTAACGTCATGCCCACGAAGGCTGGCATCCAGAACCCCAGTTATATCTAAAAACAAACTGGATTCCCGCCTCCGCTGGAATGACAATCTCGTCAAATAGTTGAGTCGTCGAGTTGGGGAGTCGAGTTGGGGAGTCGACTATTTAATGAAGTCCCTTAGTCTTATCTTTTAAAAATATTCGATGATACTCTTCTTCTTTAAGGTGTTTTTTTAAAATTCCAAGAACATAATCCAATATTCCGCTGATATCATCATCGCTTAGTCTTTTAACCAGAACCTGCATCATCTCATCATCCGTAAACTTCTGAAGATATGCAATCAACGACTTCTCATCAGTTTCACGGTCCAGTCCAAATGCTATCTTTCCTTCATCATAATTATTTACAAAATCATGTGTGTGTCTTGACATAAACGACTCCATTCATCAGAAATTTACAAACTCAAAAAGCAAGTTGTCAACAACCTGAGGTAGCGGGTGCCCGCTACCTCAGGTTAATTTCATGATGACTTTGTAAATTTCTGATATCACAACTTTTCAAGCAGATCACAGAACAGCCGCACCCCAAAGCCGGTACCTCCAACCCCGCAATAATCGCTTCCTTTTTTTTGATAAGAAGGGCCTGCTATATCAATATGAGCCCATTTTGTATCTCCAACAAACTCTGCCAGGAATAATGCCCCAGTGATTGCACCACCCCACTTTGAACCGGCAATGTTTTTAAGATCGGCAAAATCACTTTTAAGATCTTCTTTGTAGTCATCCGGCAGAGGCATATGCCAGCAGCGCTCATAGGTTTTTTCACCTGAGCTGACAATAGATTGAGCTAATTTATTATCAGATGAAAATACCCCTGCTATCTTCTCTCCAAGTGCAACTACACACGACCCTGTCAGTGTTGCTATATCTATGAGAGTTTCGGGTTTATATTTTTCAACTACATAAGAAATTGCATCAATCAATATAAGCCTGCCTTCAGCGTCTGTATTTAATATCTCCACGGTTTTGCCGGAATAACTCCTTACAATGTCTCCCGGCCGTGTAGCATCACCTGACAGCATATTTTCAACAACAGGAATAACTCCGACAACTCTGATTTTAGGCTTGAGTTTTGCCAAAGCGATAAGAGTCGCCGCTACTGCGGCCGCCCCAGACATATCGCTCTTCATTTCATCAAGGCTTCCTGTTGGTTTTAAATTTATGCCGCCGGAATCAAATGTGACACCTTTACCGACAAGGGCAACTGTCTTTTTTGCACCCTTTGGATTATATTCAAGAATAATCATTCTCGGTTTACTCGGACTGCCTGCCGCAACTGCCAGCAAAGCGCCGAACTTATTCTGTTTCAATTCTTTTTCATCAAATATTTTTATTTTTAAATTTTCTTTTTCAGCAATGTCGGCAATTATTTTTGTAAATTGTTCGGGCTTTTTATCATTAGAGGGGGTATTAATAAGATCCCTGGCAAAGATGGTACCTTCGCAAATGGTGGTTACACTTTTCAATATTTTACCGGCACTTTTAGCTACATCAGGTGTAACCAGGAAATCGATTTTCTCAAGCGGAATATGCTTTTTCTCCTCTTTATATTTATCAAAGATATGATTTCCAAGGCAGGCTCCTTCAATTATTGCCTCAAGAGGTAACGGCATCTCCATTTTAATTTTTTTTGCTGAAGGTAAAACAATCAATACCTCCGGCAGCTTCATATTAATGCACTTTTTTACTGCCTTGCCGGCAAACGCTCGCAGAGATTCTGCGTTTAATTTTTCCAGCTTGCCAAGCCCCATTAAAATTATTCTTTCTGCTTTAAGTTCCGGCGGATTGTAAAAAACAACTTCCTCACCACTGTCACCCTTGAACTCCTCAAGTTTTTTCGCCCTGGTTATCAGCGAGGTTATTATCTTGTCATCATGTATATCTCTGTCCTCACAGACAGGTATAGCCAGCGTTTCCGCCTTAACTTTTCTTAGATCAACTGATTTTAATGATAGCACGTTTGCTTCTCCTTTAGCTTTAAAACAATTGTAATACTTCACCACGGATTTTCACGGAATTACACTTCAATTTCGGATTGCGGATTGCGGATTGCGGATTTGCCTGCCCGCCATCGCACTCGCCTTAATCAGATATGCGAGATTCAAGCGCTTGTGCTCAGGCAAATCCGCATTCCGCATTCCGCATTCCGAAATTTTGCAACTCTATGGTAAACTTTTATAAACAATTCACAAAGTCTTATCTGATATGCCGTAATAACTTGTTATACTAAGCTGATGCAAGGTTTTTCAGATACGATATTTTTTCCCATGAAAAGTTTTCAAACCAGCAAGGGAATATCGCATTGTTCGTAAATACAGGATCTGCTTCAAGATCATAATGGGAAGAAGCAACCGCCCTGTCCCATAAGGCGGTGTGAGGAACCGGTGAATAATGTGCAAGAACCGGTGTTATACCATTTCTCTTCACCTCTCTTATAGACTCTTCCACCGAACTTATTGTCTGCCCCGGCAGGCCTGTCAGAAGGTACGCACCTATCTGATTTTTCTGGAAACCTGCTTTTCTGAGGCAGGATACAGCCTTTTTGAACTCACATGCAGTTACTTTGCTGTCAAGCTCTTTCCTTTTTTCAAATGTGGTTGTTTCCAGACCAAGCCGAAGAGTTTTAAACCCAGCCCTGAACATCAATCCGGCTGTCTTCTCTGAAATCTCGCGGATATGAACCGCATTGGGTGTATGAAAGCGGACATTAAGATTCTCTTTAATCAAACCTTCAAATAATACGACCGCATGTGCTTCAGCATTAACAAGAAGCGCATCATCATAGAATACAAAATCTTTTACACCATGCTTGAAATGCCAGTACTTTATCTCCTCAATAAGAGAAAGCGGACTGCGCAGCATTCTTTTTGGATTTAAAAAATGCGATGCACAATACGAACAGGAAAAAGGACATCCCTTAGATGTAAGAATTGGAATATATGAAATTTTTCGCTGCAGGTCAAATGCAGGATAAGGATATGTGTCAAGATCATCCGGATCAAACTCCGGGCTGACAGAAAAACCTGTATTATTTTCTGCAAGCTTTAAGATATATTTCTCGCCGGGGCCTGCCAAAACAATGTCTGCGCCTGAATGCGATACAGCATGCTCATTGCAAAGACCGGCATATATACCTCCGAGGATAAGGGGGGTGTCTGAATAAGTTTCTTTTATGACTCTTATGGCTTCATTTACACCTGGATACCAGTAAGTCATAAAAGAAGTGACAAGGATAAGATCCGGTTTCGGTATGAGCTGCAGTTCCTCCCTGAACCATTCCGGCATAATACCGTATCTGGAAAAGTTCCGGGGAACATGTTCAAGATCTTTGGGTTTTGGAATCTTTGTTTTTAAAAATGAGCCCCTTCCGTTTCTTGTATAGGGGTCAATTTGAGGTGCTTTTGGATGGAAACGATCAAGGCAGTCTATGTATGTTATTAAAAATCCATGCTGCCTGAGTATTGATGCAAGAGTGAGAAGCCCCAGCGGTTTAGCCCAGAAGTCGTATGCCGCAAAATCGTGTATCCAGGGATTTACCAGAAGAATATTTGGAGTATCGCATTTCACTTAGGTGAAAAAACTTGACCTTTAGATTTTGAAAAGTATTTCATTGATGTTTTCTTCAATTCCCTGCGGCTAAATAAAAGCTTGTATGTGCCAACTGAAGTTGCTTCAGACATCTTGCGGGCTGTTTTACGGCATGCATCTTCATTCCTGGCATGAATCATGGTATATAAATTATAAGGCCACTCATCAGAAGGATTCCGTCTGTAACAGTGCGAAACTTCTTTGAAAGAAGCCATTTTTTTGGCCACCTCATCAATGCGGTCTTCGTCAACCTTCCAGGCAGTCATAGCATTAGCCTTAAACCCTGATTTCTGATGCCTGATAGTTGCGCCGAAACGCCTTATTACACCCCTTTTACAAAGATCTTTTAAAGTATCCAGGAGGGTTTCTTCGGGAATCCCAAGCTTATCTGCAATTTCAAGATACGGGCGCTCTGTAATTGCGATATCTCCCTGTATTAACGATATTGTCTTTTTTTCAAGTTCAGTAAGCATAAAGCGATATAAGAAATTATGTAAAAAAAATCAAGGATTTTTAGGATAAAAGGGGATGTTTTATTGGTAAGCGTTCACGGCTTCTTTTAGTGTGCCATTTTTTCCGGAAACAATCTCATTATATCCTGTCTTGTTGCCCTGCAAATACCTCTTTCAGTTATAAAACCGGTAACCAGCCTTGCAGGCGTAACGTCAAATGCAAAGTTAGCTGCAGGGCTGCTTGCCGGAGGAACCAGAACACTCTTCATTGAGCCATGATCTAAACCTTGCACATATCTGACTTCATCCGGATCTCTCTCTTCAATAGGTATTTCCTTGATACCATCGTTCAGCTCCCAGTCAAAAGTACTGGATGGAAGGGCGACATAAAAAGGGATGTTGTTATCTCTTGCAGCAAGCGCTTTAAGATATGTCCCTATTTTGTTAGCGACATCGCCTGTGCAGGTAGTTCTGTCAGTACCAACAATAACCATATCCACCATTCCATGCTGCATAAGGTGCCCGCCGGCATTGTCGGTTATGACAGTGTGCTTGATACCATATTCCCCCAACTCCCAGGCGGTAAGCCTGGCCCCCTGGTTGAGAGGCCTTGTTTCGTCCACCCAGACATGTATATCAATATCATTATCATGGGCAGCATAAATGGGTGCAGTTGCAGTTCCATATTCTACGCAGGCCAGCCATCCTGCATTGCAATGGGTAAGGATGTTAACTGTTTTGCCTCTTTTTCTCATCCAAATCTCGTCAATAAGTTGCAAACCGTTTTCACCAATTTTCCTGCAGTTTTCTGCCTCCTCATCAGCGATATTCGCAGCTTCATCTCTTGCCCTGTCTATCCTTGCCTGATGTTTCTTTATTTCTGACAATTTATTCATAACCCTGTCCACACCCCAGGCAAGGTTAACCGCAGTCGGTCTTGCGGCTTTTAGCTTGTCGCATTCATCAATCAGGTAATCATAAAAATCCCCATTTTCATCAAAATTAACTACCGCAAGGTACACACCGTAAGCTCCGGCAACTCCTATAAGGGGAGCACCTCTCACAAACATCTCTTTTATGGCATGAATAATATCATCAACGCTTTTCAGATCCGCAATTACAAATTCATGCGGAAGCAGCCGCTGATCGATTACTTTAACAATTCCCGAATCCTTATCCAGCCATATCGGCCTCATGTTCTTGCCATCTACTTTCATATAACAAACCCCTACTCGGAATGCGGAATGATTCGATTTCGGATTTCGGATTTCGGATTTCGGAATGCGGATTGCGGATTGCGGATTGCGGATTTGCCTGCCCGCCATCGCACTCGCCTTAATCAGACCTGCCCGCAACGCTCTCGCTTGCGAGGCGGGCGGGTATGCGAGATTCAAGCGCTTGTGCTCAGGCGAGGCGGGCGGGCAAATCCGCAATCCGCAATCCGCAATTTTCCTCTTGCCAAATCAGCATGTTAGATGAAAACAAGCTCCAACATTTTTTTCTGATGACAGGTCATTATAAATTTTCACTGCCTTTCTGGTTAGCACTGAAATAAACTCTATACCTTTTTGCTGTAAAACTTCTTCAAGCTCTTTCTCTGGTTTCATTAGACCGCTTGAGCCTGTGCCTGCAATAATAACATCCGGCCCTGACCTTATAAGTTCGCCTATATCATCGCTCGCAAGCCTGTGGCCGGCTTTTCGCCACCAGGAAACCTCAATGCGGCCATCAGGATAAATGATTAAATCGGATGTAATTTTTCTTCCATCAACTACCATAGAACCAAATGCATAGGATTCAATCATGAAATCATTTCCTCCTTATAGCCCTTAATTGTTTCACCTATTAGTGAGGCTCTTTCAAGGACATCTTCAAGATCAAAAGTAAGAATCTTCCGATCCCTGACTATGACCTTTCCGGCAACAATAACGTCCTGAACATCCGAACCACGTGCGGCATACACAATATGAGACACTGGATTGTACATTGGGACAAGGTGGGGTTTATTGACATCGATAATAATAAGATCCGCCTGTTTGCCGGTTTCCAGAGAGCCTATTTCATTATCAAGGCCAAGCGCCCCGGCCCCGCCAATTGTTGCCAGTTTAAACACTGTCTTTGCATCCATGACTGCCGGATCAAGCATATTAACCTTGTGGAGTTTTGCAGTAGAGTCCATCTCCTTAAATAGATCAAGGTCATTATTACTCGCACTCCCGTCTGTCCCGAGTCCGACTTTTATTCCTGCTTCTAAAAATTTAATAACCGGAGCAATGCCTGAGGCCAGCCTCATTTCACTTTCCGTGCAAACTGAAATTTTAGCGCCTCTGTTTGCAATTATATCAATATCATCATTATCTACCCATATTGAATGAACAAGCAGGGTGTTGTTATCCAGTATCCCAATTTTGTCGAGGTATTTGATCGGCGAAAAATTTCTCTCTGACAGCATTCGATCCCTCTCGTCTTTTGTTTCTGCCACGTGGATCTGGAAAAGCAGATTTTTTGACAATGTAGCGGCTTTTGCTTTTTTCAAAGTTCCTTCAGAACAGGTATATGGTGAATGGCAAAATATTGAAGGGGTGATCATCTGTGATTTATTATACCATTTATCAGTAAATCTGATCGCGTTATTAACATTATCCGACGGTTCAGGCGCTCCAGGAGCAGGAAAATCTATAACACCCTGCCCGAGTATTGCCCTCATGCCGGAATCAAGAACAGCCTCTGCCACTTCATCTTCGAAAAAATACCCGTCACAGCAGGTGGTTATACCGGCCAGTATCATCTCCGCACAGGATAAAAAAGAACCGAGCCTGGCAGACGCTGGGTTAATATACTTAGACTCTGCCGGGAAAATATGTTCAGTCAGCCAGGGCATTAAGGATAGGTCGTCAGCAAGGCCTTTGAATATTGACATGGGAAGATGGGTATGCGCATTTACAAAGCCAGGCATTATAATCCCGCCTTTTGCATCTATTATTTCATTTGCTTCTGGAATAAGAGAACCGGCGGTTCTGGGTTCAATCCGTTCCAGTCTCCCGTTCTTTATACATACAATGCCATCTTCAATAATATCAAAATCAGGATTTCCGGTAACTATTATACCGTTGTGTATGATGATATCAAAACTCATGGTAACTACTCAGGTTGTTGGGTTCACGGTTGAGCTTTAGCCAAGTTTCGCGCCCTTTATTTCATCCGCGATAATTTTAATATTCTTAATTATATCTTCCAGTTCCAAAGTTAAAAGCCTGCCGGCTTCCATTACTATTTTTCCGTTTATAATAGAAGTTGTAACATCGCTACCCCTTACTGCGTAAACGAGATGAGCAATCGGGTTATACATTGGTGTAAGATGAGGCTTATGCGTATCAATAATAATCACATCCGCCCTTTTCCCAGGCTCAAGAGAACCGGTTATTTTATCAAGCCCTATCGCCCTTGCCCCTTCAATGGTGCTCATTTTCAGCATAGTATATGCATCCATAACAGTCGGGTCAAGAGCGTTTACCTTGTCAAGTTTTGCAGCAGTATCCATCTCCAGGAACATATCCAGATTATTATTGCTTGCACATCCATCTGTTCCAAGCCCGACACAGATACCTTGTTTTAAAAGCTTTGGGATCGGAGCGATGCCTGATGCAAGTTTCATATTGCTTGCAGGGTTATGTGATACTTTAACATCAAAATGCCGCAGAAGGGAAATATCTTCATCTGTCAGCACAACACAATGACAGGCAAGAAGATTCGGCGACAACACATCAAGATCCGCAAGAAATCCAACGGGTGTAAGGCCGTGCTTTTCTATGCTTTTTTGGACTTCGCCTTTAGTTTCCGAGACATGAATAACGAGCGGAATATTATTCTTTTTTGCAAGAGAAAAAGCTCTTTTAAGAAGATCCGGCGAACAAAGATAAGGCGAGTGAGGCTCAACGGCAATAGTTATCAGAGGGTCATTCTTCCATTTTTCTATAAGCATTTCAGTATATTTAAAACCCTGCTCTATTGGACCGTAATTAGGCGAAGGAAAGTCGTATAGTACTTCGCCCACTACCGCCCGCATCCCGGCATGCTTTGCCGCACTGGCTACAGCATCTTCAAAAAGATACATATCACAAAAACATGTAGTCCCGGAAATAATCATCTCAGCACAGGCAAGAAGGGCTCCGCAATAAACTTTCTCATAATCAAGCTTCGCCTCTGCAGGAAATATATAATCATTCAGCCATGTCATCAATGGAAGATCATCTGCAAGGCCCCTGAAACATGTCATTGATGCATGAGTATGAGTATTAACAAGCCCAGGCATAATTATACCTCCACGGGCATCTATAATACGTGATGCATTCCATGATGAAAAATCATCAGCAGACCCTAAAGCAACAATTTTTTCACCTTCTATGGCAACAGCACCGTTTTTGAACTGTGTCTTACCAGAATCCATAGTCAGCAGAATTCCGTTTAAGACAAGTATATCACATGAATTCATAGTAAATTAACGCCTTTCCAAGTAACTCAATAAATATTAGACGAACCCGTTCACGGTTAACGTTTGATCAAAACTATATCCAGTTTATAGACTTTCAGATAATTAATTTCACAAGGCCAGAAGGAGG
>VMSQ01000270.1 GCA_013792055.1 Desulfobacteraceae bacterium | reverse complement strand
TTTTAAATGCAGGAATACATTGAGTATTTCGAGGCTTAAAATTTGAGCCTGACGCCGACACGAAGTGACACGAAGTGAAGCATCAGCGCTAACCTTTAGCGCTATTTGGGCAAAAGGGGGCGTTTTGCAAAGGTCTCGTAATAACTGTTCCAACAAGTCCCCTTAGTCAACAACGTCTCGCAAGCCCTGAAGAGTTATTCAACTTAGTCAACAACGTCTCGCATCTGCTCCCATAATTGGTGTCCCCTTATTCTTCAATACAACCAAATCTAATTATATTCAAATAAATTATACGGTTATCTATTTTATGCTATATGAAATAAATTGTAACCCTTTAAAAATTGTGATATGCAAATGTTACCTGCATGAAAACTGGCTGATTTTTGGGTTGCTCTGCTGGCAAGCTATCTGAACTTCAAAACGTCTGGCGAGTTAGCCGGCGTTATTCATTATAAAAATGCAAAAAGAAAAAGCTCTGGAAAGGGCAAGAAACAAAGCTTTAAGAAGCTAATGGCCGATATGTCTCGGGGAGACTACACAAAAACGGAAAGTTTGTTATGAGAGGGAGGTTCGACTCCTCCAATGCCCATTTTGTCAAGTATTGTCCGGAAGATACTTGACAAAATGTTGTGTTCTCTCTACGCTCTCTATAAAGTTGGGATGCAATGATCTGAAAATGAAAATAACAGAAAAAATAAGTAGAAAAATCAATAAAATGCCTGCGGGTACCACGTTTAAGTATCAGCAACTGTCTATTTCAAATAAAGAGTATGGCGCTGCTGCAAAAGCCATTGAAAGACTGATTGCAAAAAAAATTATAAAGCGGATCTCAACAGGAGTTTTTTACAAACCCAAAAAAACTTTATTTGGAGAATTGAAGCCAAGAGAAGAAGAACTGCTACGTCCATACCTGTTCATTGGGGATAAAAGAATCGCTTATATAACAGGCACTGCATTGTATAACAGAATTGGGTTAACCACTCAGGTCCCAAAAGATATAAAGGTTTCAAGCAAGGTTAAAGAAATTCGTACTCAAATCGGCAATGTTAAAGTGCGGAGGGTAAAAAGTTATATTGATGTTACAAATGATAATTTCTATCTGCTTGAAATACTTGATGTATTAAAGGATTTCAAAAAAATTCCAAATTTGGATAAGGCTATGACTGTCAGCTATCTTTTAAATTTCATAAAAGGATTAAAACAAAAAGATTTTTTACGTCTTATTCGATACGCCCTGAAATATCCTCCCCGAACCCGTGCTTTTCTTGGGGCTTTATTGGAAAAATTAAAAACCGAGCAGGACACAAATCAATTGAAACAAAGCCTAAATTCGTTGACAGTTTATGATTTGGGGATAGACAAACAAATTCTTTCAACAGTACCGGAATGGAATATTAAATAAATTGAAACTGCATCAAAATAAAGAGCTTTTCCAAGATGCTGTACTATCTTGGTGAATTGCCCAATGAAAATGATTTAATCGATACCCTTAAAAAAATTGAAAAGAGAATGAAACCCCTTACTTGGGGAATTTAATACTTTAACAAAAACATTCTGCAGATAAACCGCAGATGTTCTCGTTACAACTATCTGCTATTCACGTAACAAATTGAAAAGCTTTAAAATTTGTGCTATACAAATGCGATCTGCATGGAAACTGGCTGATTTTTGAGTTAAGTAGTTGGCAAGGAATCCGCACCCTGATTTCTGAGCGTTTGAGTTTTGATATCATTTTCTTATCTATTGAATAGGCACCGTTTTTCGTGGAGAGGTGGATTCCTATTTTGGCGACATCATACTAAATTAAATGGAGGTTTCAGAAATGGATGACATGAGTTTAATGTTTCTTGCTGTACATCAGTTCGACGACGGAAGTTCATACAGAGGTGCTTTCCTGGTGACGGATTCTGATACTACGCCGACGGAGTTCAGATGTACCAATGCGATAAATCCTACTCAATTACAGAAGACCTTGTATGGAAACATCCTAGATGAGCACATATTAGTCGAGTTGATTGCGGTGCCTCTCTTTAACGCTTGTACGAAAAAGCCCGATATTGTTATAGTGACCGACGACCTATTGTTGAGTTTTCGAAAGAAAGTTTCAATTCCGATAGCCGTCCTTAAAGAGGAAACGGAGTTCCACGTGCCAGAAGATGACCCCACGAGAGGAATTATTACATCAGAAAGTGGTAAATTCCAGCCAGTTGTGACCAATGTCCATAATGACTTCATGGAAGATAAGAAGTTAGTTGCCGAGATGTTAACCCCTATTCTCTCAAAGAGAAGTTTAACTGAACCTTTTGAGAGAATACGCATAGCCTTAGACCAAGTTCACGACAAAGACCTGGCATAACACAGAGCAATTATGTTCAATTTAGTCAAAAGGGCTGCGAGGAGAGCCAAATACGGATTTGCGAAGTCTGTATCGGAAATTCCGGTAGCTATCACTCATGAGATAGGTGACTTTTCTCTTCAGGGTTATCGACCGCGCATCTATTCACTACCTAAACTTGGAATCTTTAACCACGAAACATTCGACCTAACGCGCCTCCTGTTTAAGCAGGATTCCGATGGTCAGGTTTCCATACGCGATTTGTCTGGATTACTAAAGAGTAGCGTTATTGATTACAGCGAACAACTACTTCCGCCTTCAAAAGCTTATAAACTCCATCTTCTGAGCCCAGCTGACAACTTGCCGGACTTGTCTGTTGAACTTCCGACTTCCGAATTAGCTAAGCGTCTCTTTTTGCCTCTTCAAGCAACAGAATCAATTGATTTGCTCAGTTTGGGTGAGGAAACATGCGAAGTATCCCCCAACCTGTTCGAACCACTTTTTCTCTCAACTCCTAAAGGAAAATATTACGGAGATAAACTGAAGAAAAGGGAACAGAAACCTGAACAGACTTTGCTATTTGAAGAATTTGTTCCTCGTGAGAAGAAGCCAACCTATTCAAAAGCTTATAGTCGAAAAAAGACAGGTATTAGTACTACGGTGAGTTATCAAGACCCTTGGGACCTCCTGTTTCCTATCCTGATGCCACCGTTAGATTTTGACTTTTCATCTGATATGGTATTCGGAGAGCTATATCCATTTCAGAAGGTAGGAGTTAAGTTTCTAGTGGAACGGAGCTCTGCGCTTCTTGCTGACGAAATGGGAACCGGCAAAACTGTGATGAGTACGGTTGCCATGCGTAGCCTATTCAAGAATGGCTCCATACAGAAAGCTTTGGTAGTTTGCCCGGTGAGTATTCTGGGTGTATGGGATGACCACTTACACGACTGGGCTCCTGACTTATCAGTTACCGTAGTTAGAGGAACCCTAGAAAATAGACGAATGGACTGGGAGTATCCGGCCCATGTGTATGTGACGACATACGACACAGTCAAGAATGACGTCCTCCCAGTGTTGAAGGGACAGAAAACATTTTACTGTTCTAATCCAGATTGCCGTTTGGAGCTACAGTTTACAAAGAAGCAATGTGTAGAAATGAAGGATTTGACCGTTGAGTGCCCGGACTGCGGGGAAGAAATCGATGAAAAAGACCTTCCTATTAAACGACCACTATTGAGTAAAGAAGCTGTTGATACTTTCGATTTCGTCATGCTCGACGAGGCTCAGTATATTAAGAATCCTAAAGCGAGACGCGCCAGAGGGGTTAAAAGATTCAGTCCTGCCCACCGTTGGGGTCTCTCCGGTACTCCTATCGAAAATAAAATTGACGACCTTGTTTCTATATTTGATTTCCTAAAACCTGGGCATCTAAGCAAAGATATTCTTTATACGCCTCCTCATATTCGAAAGCTTGTCGAGCCTCATTTCTTAAGGCGTGAGAAGAAAGACGTATTGCAGGATTTGCCTGACAAGGTGAAGGATGAGAGGTGGCTTGAGTTAGATTCTCATCAGCGCAGGCAATACGATGAGGCCGAACAGCAGGGAATTGAGCAAATTACACAATTGGGCGACAAGGTAAGTAAAATACACATCTTTGCTCACATAAACAAGTTGAAACAGATATGCAATTTCGCAACAGGGAGAGACATTAGTGCAAAGACAGAAGCTCTCTTAGACTTAGTAGACATAATCAAATCCAATGACAGAAAGGTTTTGGTGTTCTCGCAGTACGTGCAAGTGGGAGTTGATAAGCTGGAAAACGTCCTAAAAGAATTCGGGGTTGTAAAATACAAAGGCGGAATGAGCGACAACCAGAGAAGAGATGCGGTTGAGAGGTTTAAGACGGACCCCGACATCGCCGTATTCTTAGCCACTCCTAAAACCGCCGGTTTGGGTCTGACCCTGACAGAGGCAAACTATGTGATACACTTTGACCACTGGTGGAACCCGGCGGTCATGTGGCAAGCGGAAGATAGAGTTCATAGGACTGGACAGAAAGAAGTTGTAGTTGTTTATAGTTTATGGATGCGTGATACAATAGAAGAGAGAATATACTCTATACTATCTAAGAAGGGGCTTCTATTTCAGGAGGTAGTTGGCGGCTTAGCAGAGGAAGACGTTGAACAAGGAATTTCTATTGATGAATGGCTAGAAATCGTTGGTGTTAAGCCTATCAGAAAAACTACTGAAGAGACTCCTGAAAGAGAACAGCCGGACAACATTACCCAAATACATGAGAGACTCCGCACGATGGACCCCCTACATTTTGAGGAGGTTGTCAGGAGGTTGTTCGTAAAGCTAGGTTTTGCCAATGCTCGGTTGACTAAAGGTAGCTATGATGGTGGCGTAGATATTCAAGCCTCTAAACCTTCTATGGCGGCTGTCGAAAGAGTTATAGTGCAGTGTAAGAGAATAGATTCATGTGGAGCAAAGTACGCACGCGAATTGTATGGGGTCTTACAATCAAACTCTAATATCTCCAAGGCATTTCTTGCAGTCAGTGGCAAGTGCACCGATGAATGTCGCCGATTCTGCCTCGGAAAAGGTAACCTCGTAATGTTGGACGGACTTTACCTGGCTAGGTATATTAAGGACCGAAGAGTAGAATTAGACTGACAATCATTACGCTGGGTTTTAGCAGACGCCTTTATTGGACTGAGTCAGTGGGAGAGCGCAAGTAGTCCTTCGGCTTGGACAAATATTCGGGACACATTATGAACTGAGTAATAAGACTGCGGAGGGTTTCAAGGTCCAATGCGTGTGCGAAGATGATGATGGATAATTTGGTCATTTGATTCTTGATTATTTACAGGGGGTTATCCCTGCTTGCGATCTCTGCTATCTATACGCAACAAATTGAAACACTTTAATACTTGTGATATGCAAACCCTATCCGCATGAAAATTATTGAATTCTTGAGTTGTTCTCCTGGTAAGATATCTATAGTTCAAAAAGTCTGGCGGGTTAGCCTTCAATGGGGTTATCCGGTTTTCTGTTTAATATCCAAATTGTTGAAATATACAGTTAGAAAAAGTGCTTTTTGCTAATTTTTGGTCAACAATCATTAAATCTGTGGTAATAGTCAGAAACAATATAATAACTGGTTAGTGTAAAAATCAAATGCCAAATCAAGGAGGTAGGAATTATGAGTAATGTACCAACCGCTGTAGTTAAGCGTTTAAGCACCGCCATACCAAAATTCAAAAAAGTTCTAGCTTCAGCGCGTGAAAGGGATATCAATGAATCTGACACAGTTACAATTGTTACAGACATGCTCGAACAAATATTTGGATTTGATAAGTTCTTAGAAATAACAAAGGAGTACCGCATTCAAGGCACCTATTGTGATCTTGCAATTAAATCTGGTAAAAGAATCGAATATTTACTCGAAGTTAAAGCTATCGGTTTGAGCCTAAAAGACAACCATCTAAAGCAAGCAGTAAATTATGCCTCAAGAGAGGGTATTAAGTGGGTGGTACTTACGAACGGAATTAATTGGGAAATCCATCGTGTTAGCCTGGATGAAAAAGTTCAAAACGCACTGCTATTTTCCTTTGATTTCTTAGAAATGAATCCACGGAAAAGTGATCAGCAAGAACTTCTGTTCTTATTGTGTAAACGTGGGGTACAAAAAGATTTAATAGATGATTTTTATGAATACAAACAATCTGTGAATCGTTATACCATAGGCGCATTGCTGTTAACTGATCCTATTGTCGATACTGTTCGCAGAGAGTTACGTAAACTTAAGGCAGGCATAAAAGTCGATTCCGACGAAATCAGGAAGCTTATTTCACAGGAAGTTATAAAGCGCGAGCTTCTTGAAAGTGAGGCAGGTAAAGAGGCAAATAAGCAAGTTGAAAAGTTGATGAAACAACAAGAAAGAGCAAAGTTAAAGTCAAAAAAAGGAACAGCCGAGCCTGAAGCTGATATACCTATGAACACTAATAATCCAATTAACTAGACCTGGCTATAAAACGCCCGTCTGGTTATCGGTACGTTACAGGTATCTGCTATATACGCAACAAATTGAAACACTTTAGAATTTGTGATATACAAACCATATCTACAACTCATTTGTTTGTTTGACTCAAGTGCATACTGGTAAGAGATCTACACTCAAAACGTCTTGCGAGATAGGCTTTAAGGGGTTACTATGTTTTCTGTTTTAATATCCAAATTGTTGAAATATACAGTTAGAAAAACTGCTTTATTGTCAATTTTTGGACAATAATCATGAAATTTGTGGGAATAGTCAGAAAATATATAGTAAATGGTTATAGTGCTTAAACAATGTGAGGTGATTAAAAATGAGCGAAGATCAAATCCAAACTGGTCAAACACAAGCTTATTGGAATGTCTCTGGGACACATATCTTGAAATATAGAGTGGAGATGTATCATAAAGGACTAAAAGAGCACAAATTAATCTCTGCACCAGAAATGGATATGCTGGAAAACAAAGCAAATTTGCAGGCTCAGAAATGGACTGAAAAATGGGAAAACATTGAATCAAAACGCCGAATCAATGTAGAAAAAGAAGCTAACCTTGAAGAAGCGAATTCGAGAACAGAAGCAGCGATCAAATCCCTAAAACAAATTGACAGCCTTCTTACTCATACTCTATCAATTGACGATAGAGTTGATTGGGAAAGCTTAAAGAAAAAAGAAAAGTATCCGGAAAAATCACCAGCTAAACCAACACAAAAAAGAAAAAAAAGAATATCCACCCAAACCTGAAAAACAATCCGCCGAATTTACTCCTGTTTTAACTTTCTTTGAAAAACTATTCAAATCAAAAAAAGAAAGAAAAATTCAAGCATTTGAAAATAAATATTCAACTGCTATTTCAGAATGGGAAAAACAAAAATCTACAATTAATAAGTCTAATAAACAATTGGAAAAAGATTTCGAAGATGAAATGAAAAAATGGGAGAGCGATGTCGTTGAATGGGAGAAGCGAAAAAATAACTTCTTAAAGAAGCAAACTGATTTTAATGTAAAAATAGATCAAATGAAAGAGTCATATTTAAGCCAGAATAATGATTCAATTATTGAATACTGTGAAATGGTTTTGAATAATTCAGAATATCCAGATTCTTTCCCTAAAAACTTTGAGCTGGAATATAATCCTGATAACAAAATATTAATTTTAGAATATGAATTTCCAGCAATAGAATGCTTTCCCAAGGTAAAAGAAGTAAAATATATAGCATCTAGGAAGGAGCTAAAAGAATCCTATATTTCGGAATCCCAAATAAATAAAATGTTTGATGATGCTATGTATAAAATTACTCTTCGAACAATTCACGAATTGTTCGAAGCAGATGTCGCTAATGCAATCGAAGCTATTTCTTTTAATGGCTGGGTGAAAGCAATTAACAAGGCTACCGGCAATGAGGAAAATAATTGTATTCTTAGCATACAAGCAATGAAAAACGAATTTTTAGGTATCGATCTGTCAAATGTTGACCCAAAATCGTGCTTTAAAAATCTTAAGGGTGTTGCAAGTAGCAAACTAAGTAGCTTAACTCCTATACAACCCATTTTGCAAATCAGTAGAGTCGATAAACGATTTGTTGAAAGCTATGCTGTTGCTAATCAAATTGATAATACTACAAATTTAGCGGCAATGGACTGGGAAGATTTTGAGCATCTAATTAGAGAGTTATTTGAGAAAGAATTTCAAACTGGTGGCGGTGAAGTTAAGGTAACTCAAGCAAGCAGAGATGGTGGTGTTGATGCAGTTGCATTTGATCCTGATCCTATTCGAGGTGGTAAAATCGTTATTCAAGCAAAAAGATATACCAATACAGTTGGAGTTTCTGCTGTTCGGGATTTATATGGTACTGTAATGAATGAAGGAGCTACCAAAGGTATCTTGGTCTCTACTGCTGATTATGGACCAGATGCATATGGGTTCGCAAAAGGTAAACCGCTAACTCTATTGAATGGATCGAATCTTTTACATTTATTAGAGAAACACGGTCATCACGCAAAAATTGATTTAAGAGAAGCAAAGAAACTTTTAGCTGAAAGAGATGAATAGCACTATAATCGTAATCGGGTAGCTGAGGGTTTTTATCCCTCAGCCCCCACAACACCACGGCTTGCGGGTCCGCACCGTAACAAATTGAAACGTTTTAATATTTGTGATATACAAACTCTATCTGCAACGCATTTATTCGTTTGACTTGCGTGCATACTGGCAAGCTATCAAAGGTTTTGAAAAGTCCAAATTTCGTTTGGAACTCTCAATGTATCTGTAGTGAGACGAGAAGTTGCGTATTTTGACGGATAACATTACAAAGGTGATAATATCCAAATCCGTATAATTACTTAAAGGCGGCTCATTTGGGAGTTGTCTTGGGAAACAATTTGGAGGATTACATGATGAAAAAAATCATGCTCGTTTTAGTTCTACTTTCGAGTTCCGTGACCTACGCCGGTGATCCATATGTAAAGACGTTTTATAAAGGAAAAAATTGGACTGTGCAGGAGGTGGGTATAACTGGAGAATTCAAGCAGTGCGCGCTTAGGTCTTCGCCAGATTATTTTGACAGCAAATATCCCAAATATGGAAGTGTCCATTTAAACATAAGTTATCCAAGCAATAATGTCACATTTTCGGGTGAAAATATAGGGGCATATTTCAAAATAGCCAAGCAAGCTACGTTGCAGGTGGATGAAGGTAAGAGTGTCGCGATAACCCCCGAAACCCCTATAAAAGGCAAGAGCATTATTGACAGTATGGTGAAAGGGAAGGTTGTAAAAATAGAAATAGATTTTGGAAGCGGGGGTTACGAGCTTCACACGTTCTCACTCTTAGGATTTACACGGGCATACAAGGAGCTACAAGCTTGCGCAGGTATACCATCAGCCCAGACAAAGGTGGTCTCCCCACCTGATGTGTCTCGATTAACATTGAATCTAGATTCATTCCTCACGAGCGGGTTTGCGAAACAATATGGGATCACTAAACAGGATGGGTGGGCATTAAGAGATGGTTCATTCAACAACGAGTTGTCGGTTTCTCGTCTGCGAGGGACAGGGACTATGTTGTCAGCTAGCACTAAAGGATCAAACATAGTCAAAGCTGGGGTAATGTTTCTAGGAACTTCCAGTCTTGACGAATCAAAAATGTCGTTCGTATTAGACCTTTTTAAAGCTCTCGATCCTAGCACTACCCCATTACACATAAAAGACTGTCAATGGACAATAAAACTGACCCAGTAGCGGACAATAAAACTGACCCACCCCTCGGCACTTAGTTTAAGTTGATTTTTTGTTTCAGCCGATAGCTTTCTCCACCCATCATAAAAATATGTGAATGATGGATAATGCGGT
>VMSQ01000216.1 GCA_013792055.1 Desulfobacteraceae bacterium | reverse complement strand
CGTCGACGACTGATAACACAGCGAAATTAATTATCTGGAAGTCTATATAATTGTGACCACTTGGTCATTGCATATAGAAATAAATAAGAAATTTAGCAAGAATTTTTTATCAGATTTGAAGCCATCAGCTCGGGACAAAAAAACCCGCCATTACGGCGGGCTTTTTTATATTGAAGATTGACGATTGTCGATTGAATATTGAAGGTATTCTATTAATTTTATAACAAAAAGACAGAGCGAAGCGATACAACAAATATTCAATATTCAATATTCAATATTCAATTTAGGTTAAAGCTTGCTTCCACAATTTGGACAGAATTTATCTTCTTTATTTATCTGGGCACTACAATTCTGACAGCGTTCACGAGGCAGTGCAAGCTCAATGAGAAGCTGGCCTTTTTTGACCGGAACCATTTTCTTATCAGCTTTATAGTCGGCAAATACAAGAATGCGTTTTACAACACCTCCAACAGGTGAGGTAACTCCATATTCAACCTTCATTAGTGCAAGGTTAAATATCTCTTCACCAGCTTCAACATTATCGCCGACTTTTTTGTGGACAAGCCAGAGGTCGGCATCAAATGGAGCGCCAATGTGATAGGGGTTGTCTTCGTTCGCCATTTCAACTCCGCGCTTTTCTACAGCCCCTTTTTCAACTTGTATTTCCTGTACAAAAACCTCATGATCCAGTTTATAGCGAATTCGCCTGGTACCATTCTTACTGATATTTCCGATGTGCATTACTTCTATTGTATGTACCTTTCCATCAGAGGTATGAAATTCGCGTTCAACACCTGTTTCCAAACCCTCAAACCATATATCATCCGGAAGCACGTTCGGATCGCTGAATTTTTCAAGATTTTTTATCAGTTTTAAGGCATCTCCGGGATGATTAAGATAATTAACCAGCTCATTTTCGTTCGGTTCTCTTCCGATGTGACCAGTAAGTTCTTTCTTTAATTCATCAATATCAACAGACGGCAGGAAATTAAGAGGACTTTCCTCTGTTCTGTTGGCAATAGCTTCCTCATATTTATCTCCAAAAACTGACTGATAAACCCATACATGAGGCCATCCAAGAGGAAGTTTGCCGAATTTTCCCAAAAGAAGATTTTTCAGAGCATCATTTGCGTTGATAAATATAATCCGGCGATCTTCTTTTGTTTTTTCGTCAAGTTCATCTTCCGGAACAGAAGTAACTTTCTTTAAAAGATCTGTGATCCTTTGTACCTCTGTCATTCCGCCACGTTCATAGGCATTAACAACCATTAAATATCCGTTGGTCCAGGTAACCTGAGAGCCCGGTGTAACGTCATGGTATCTGATCAGCTTTCTGTATAGTTCAAGGACTTGCAGGATGCTTGGAAGCAGGAATGCATAGCCTTGTTTCAGGGCGCTTTCCTGGCTGCTTGAGGTTGCACCGCCCGGCAGCCCGTGCAGTGTTACGTCGTGATCAACCCCAAGAAATGTCGGTCTGCAGTAATGATCATAAACAGGCATAATCTGTTTTAATACAGACGCTGTTTCCCTTATTCTATCTTTGTCAAGACGTGTCTTTAAGCCGAGTTCACCTTCTATATAAGCTAACACAGGCATAACAGCCGCCTGGCCATAGAATCTTACACTGGGACCGTCACCAACATCCAGAATTTTTGCTCCCGCCTTAGCAGCAGCGCCAAGTGCAGGTACAGCCAGGCCGTCTGTAGCATGACGGTGATATTGAACAATCAGGTCTGGATACTTGTCAAGTATTTCAGATACAAGACTTCTTATAAATCTTGGAGGACATACTCCTGCCATATCTTTAAGGCAGAAAATTATTTTTTTGGATGCTTCGTCTTTGCTGCATTCAAGAATTCGTCCTGTCATTGAAAGTATCTCATCAAGCACGCCGAGATAATGTGGTTCATCAAAACCTTTTGCCCAGCTCAGACTTATAGCTGGTTCGAAAATACGATTTTCAGCTTTCAGGGCGATTTCTGCGAAAGGCACCATATTTTCTATATGATTAAGAAAGTCAAAACACCGTATTACATGGTAATGCTTAATTATCAATTCACCTGTTCGCTGCATAATCTCCCGGCATTGCGGAGCATAACCGAGGATATTTGTTGAGCGTATTAGTATAAGCTTTTGTGTATTCGGCGCAAAATTATTCCAGTCTTCAGCTTCTTCCCAGGGATCTGTCATGCAGCCAAGCATTCCAACGTGATAGTGCGCACCGCCACCGTTTTCAATAGATACATATCCGCATCTGTCAATAAGCGGACCTATCAAACGGTCTGAATAAAGCCTGAATCTATTCCCGGTTTCCGACTGGGTAATGTCTCTGGGTGTAGTGTTGCAGAACTCAACGTATTCTGAGTTTCGCAGTGTATCAAGGAGTTTGTCCCTGTTGCCATTTGGATCAAATGGGGGAGAATAAGAATGGTCGTTTGCTACTTTTTTTGAAACAGAAGAAACGTCAACTGCCATTGGACCGACTATGGTATCGCCGTATTTTCTGTATTTTCCGAGGCCTAAATAAGGATTATATCCCTTTGCTGTAATTTCAGCCATTAGAGATGAAAGCCTTATCTCTTCAGGCACATCTTCAGTATAAACCATTAATTCAGGAGTATTGTCGATGAATTTTGTATCAACTTCACCTTCAATGAATTTGGAATGAGAGATAACTTTTTTGTGAAACGGAATTGTTGTTTTTAAACCATCTATAAAGTACTCGGCAAGCGCTCTCTGCATAACTGCAAGGGCCTTTTCCCATGTTGCACCATGTGTCATGAGAAGGCTTCCAAGAGAATCATAGGCTTTGGGGAATTCATATCCGCTGAAAATACATGAATCAAGCCTTACTCCCTCGCCGCCGGGAGAGAGATATCTTGTAATCTCACCTGCATTGGGTTGAAAATTTGCCTTTGGATCTTCAAAATTTATACGGCACTGCATTGCGAATCCCCTGGGTTTTAATTCCTCCTGGTTTAACCGCAATTTTTCGCCAAAGGATACTCTTATCATTTCTTCTACCAGATCTATACCATATAGAAGTTCCGTTATGCCGTGTTCAACCTGAAGCCTGGTGTTAGCTTCAATGAAATAGTAATTCAGGTTTTCATCTACCAGGAACTCAAAGGTGCCGATAGAGTCATAATTAGCAGCCGATACTATTCTTAAAGTTGCATCTTTTAAAGCTTTTCTTAATTCCGGAGTTACCTTTTTCCACGGTGAAGGGGTTATTTCCAGCAACTTCTGGTTTTTCCTCTGTGTTGAGCAATCGCGTTCATCGAGCACAACTGAATTGCCGAATGGTCCGCAGATGGCTTGTATTTCCAAATGCCTGACCGAAGTTAAAAACTTTTCAATATATAAATTAGGATTGCCGAAACTGACCTCTGCAATAGCTGAAGCCTTCTCAAAATTCTGTTCAAGTTCTTCCTGAGAATTAACTATTACAATCCCTCTGCCGCCGCCGCCGCCTTCACTTTTTATCATGACCGGATAGCCGATTTTTTTGGCTGTATTTTTTGCTTCATCAAGAGTTACCGCATCATCTGAGCCAGGAATAACAGGAACATCAGCTGACTTTGCAATTTCACGGGCCTTAACTTTGTTCCCCAGTTTTTTCATAGGATCTTCAGAGGGACCAATGAAAATAATTCCATTATCTTTACAAAGAGAGGGGAATCTATTATTTTCTGCTGCAAAACCCCATCCAGGATGAAGAGCCTGTATATCGTGGTTTTTTGCAACGCGTACAATCTCATTTATATCCAGATATCCACCTTCGGTTCGAATAGTATATGCCTTATCTGCTTTGGTTACATGCGGTGCTGTCTTATCTTCTTCCGTAGCAAATGCTACATAAATACCCCCCATTTCCCGAATGGTTCTTCCTATACGAAGAGCAGGTATACCGCGATTAGCAACTCCTATCCTAACGTTTTTAATTGGTGAATTCATTGTAGTTTATCCTCTCAATTAAGGTCTTTTTGTAAAAGTTCACCACGGAACGACACGGAGTTTCACTGAAAATTGAAAACAATGAGTAAGTGCAACTACTCAGGTTCACTGTTCCAGTCGTGAACCTAACAACCTGAACAGTTACGATAATTCAGTGTAATTCCGTGAAAATCCGTGGTAATTACGTCTTTTTTAGAAACATTTTCCTGCTGGATCACTTCCGAAACTTTTAATTTAAAATATCATCATTTTTTTGTCAATGTGAAAATTTGCCGGCTTGGGTATAGACTTTCAGATAATTAATTTCACAAGGCCAGAAGGAGGAAGGCGTATTAGTTATACGTCGACGACTGATAACACAGTGAAATTATTTATCTGAAAGTCTATAGCGGCTTTCATATTGACGTAAATGAATGTCTCAGGTAAACTTATAGCAGTCCAAAGGTTCACGGTTCACGGTTCACGGTTGAAAAAAACAGAAGGTGGAGGAGAATTATGGGGGTCCTCTTTTGAAGATTTAGAAGTTTGGAAAAAATCTTGCAGATTATCAGTACGTCTTTATAAATTATTAAGAGATTGCCGTGAAAAAACCGTGAACTGTGAACCGTGAACCGTGAACCTAATTAGTTACGAGAATTATATTATGCCGGGATTGAATATTTTTACCAGCAACCGTCTTGAGATACTGGCCGAACAACTATCAAGGATAATAGGCAGTCCTTTTAGCAATACTTTGCCTTCTCCGCTTTCGCGTGAAATTATCGTTGTCCAAAGCAAAGGAATAGGGCGATGGTTATCAATGGAGCTGGCCAGGCACAATGGTATCAGCGCAAATATATTTTTCCCCTTTCCAAATACTTGCTTAAATGAGGTTTTTAAAAAACTAATGCCGGATATGCCGGAGGAGTCTCTATTTGATCCTGATATTATGACTTTCAGAATTATGGACATCTTGCCGGAATGCCGGCACAGGTCAGGTTTTGAAAGTATTCAAAAATATCTGGCAGATGATAAAAATAAGCAAAAGCTTTTTCAATTGTCTGAAAAGATTTCAGAGACTTTTGACCAGTACCTTGTTTTCCGGCCGGATATTATTTTTAAGTGGGAAGAAGGCAAAGAAGATCACTGGCAGGCAAAACTGTGGCGTGATCTTATATCCGGCAGTGAAAATCAGCATAGAGCATGGCTGAGAAAAGCCTTTATACAAAAAGTCAGGGACAGATCCGATAAAATATCTGATCTTCCTGAAAGAATATTCATATTCGGCATATCCTATCTTCCACCATTCCATACACAGGTATTTGTAGAATTATCCAGCGTTGTACAAGTTATTTTTTTTGTTCTGAACCCCTGTATGGTTTATTGGGCGGATATTGTTTCCGAAAAAGAGAAAAGTAGAATTAAGAGAAAATACGTTGCAAGAGTTTCCGCATTGGATGAACTCCATCTTGAAACGGGAAACAGTCTCCTTGCATCTATGGGGAAACAGGGAAGAGATTTTTTTGAACTTATCAGTGGATTTGACTGCGAGTCGTATGAACTTTTCGAGGATCAGGCAGAATACGACATGCTTTCATGTGTTCAGTCAGATATATTATATTTAAGAGACAGAAAACATGCTGAAAATAAATTTTTAATTAATGTTGAGACAGACACTTCCATTCAGGTTCATTCATGCCACAGCCCCATGAGAGAAATTGAGGTTTTGCACGATAATTTACTCGCCATGTTCGAAAAAAACCCGGATCTCAAACCAAAAGATATTATAGTAATGACGCCCGACATAGAGACCTATGCTCCATTTATCCATGCTGTATTTGATGCCCAGGCGTATGATTCATTGCGTATCCCTTTCAGCATTGCAGACCGCAGCATTAGAGAAGAAAGTAGAATTATTGATTCATTTTTGTCAATACTCGATCTGAAAAACAGCAGATTGGGAGCAGATCAGATTATTTCTCTTCTGGAATCTTTAGGGGTAAAAGAAAAATTCGAAATGACTGAATCGGATATACAGATTATCAGAGGCTGGATAAATGATACAAGAATCAGGTGGGGAATTGATGCTATAAGCCGGACCAGCTTAAATCTTCCTGCATTCCATGAAAACACCTGGCGAGCCGGCATTGACAGGATGTTGTTGGGATATGCGATGCCAGGCCATGAAAGAAATATGTTTTGCGGAATTCTTCCTTATGACAATATTGAAGGCAATGAGGTCAAAATTCTGGGAAGATTTCTTGAATTTCTGGACAGAGTCTTTATGAGTGTAAAGGACTTAAACCAGGCTAAAACATTATCCGGATGGCATGATGCTCTTAATTCTATAATTGACAGGTTTTTACCCCGGAATGATGATGATATTGAACGCGAGATAGAGTTTATCCGGCATGTTATTAATGATATATTAAGGATACAGGAATTATCTGATTTTGACGAAAATATAGATATTGAGGTTATAAAAACATATCTTGAAAGGCGTTTTAAACGCGAGGATTTAGGCTCGGGTTTTATTTCTGGAGGGGTTACATTTTGTGCGATGCTCCCAATGAGAAGTATTCCGTTTAAGGTCGTATGCCTTGCAGGTATGAATAATGACGCATTCCCGCGCGGTTCAAAAATTTTAAGCTTTGATATTATAGCAAAAGACCCAAAGCCGGGAGATAGATTAAGAAGAAATGATGACAAATATCTTTTCCTTGAGGCGCTTATTTCGGCAAGGAAGAAACTTTATATCAGCTATGTGGGGCAGAGCATCGAAGACAATAGTCAGATTCCTCCGTCTGTTGTTGTAAGTGAGTTGCTCGACTACATCAAGGAAGGCTTTTATGTTCCCGAAAAATGCATTCTTGATCACGTTATAACCAAACACAGACTACAGGCGTTTTCTCCAGAGTATTTTAAAGGAAACAGTAAGTTGTTCAGTTATGCCGAGGAGAATTTTGTTGACAGCAGAAGAACTTTTGGATCTGAAATGGCTTTACATTTTGTTTCGACAGGACTTTCAGAACCGTCAGAAGAATGGAAGGCCCTGGATATTGAAACTTTATGCTTTTTTTTCACCAATCCTGCCAAATTTCTGATTGAAAGGCGACTCGAAATATTTCTTGAAGAAACATCGCCTGTTTCAGACGACAGGGAAGCATTTACATTAGAGGGCATTGAAAAGTATCATATGGAGCAGCGACTTTTTCAAAATTGCATATCAGGGTTTGACTTGAGGGATTCGTTGCCTGTATATAGAGCAATGGGGCGCCTTCCTTGCGGCAATGTAGGGGAGTTTTACTACAGAAAATCAGGAGTTAATGTAGAAGATTTTGTCGGCAGAATAGACGATTTTAAAAAAAATCTTTCCCCTATCCAGGTTAGTCTGGATGTTTCAGATTTTAAAATAACCGGCGTGCTGGATAATATTTTTGAGTTTGGCCTGGTTAATATCCGTTACGCAAACAGGAAGTCAAAAGATCTTTTAAAATCCTGGATCTATCACCTTGTTCTTTGCTTGTCGGATGAACAGAACTATCCGAAAAAGAGTCATCTTGTTTGTAAAGATGAAACATGGGAATTTGATCCTGTTAGAGAAAGTAAAGATATTTTAGAGAATCTTCTTGCGTTATACTGGCAGGGATTATCAAAACCGATTCACTTTTTTCCTGAAACATCGCTTGATTATAGCCAAAGGACATTGATGAAAAATGAAAACCGGCGGACTGCGTTAAATTACTCAAGAAAAAAATGGATTGGAGCTTATTACAAAGGCGGCTGGAGCGAGTCGGATAATCCTTATTATAAGCTTTGTTTCAGTAAAACAGATCCGTTTGATAAAGAATTCAGAAAAATTGCAGAAAAAGTTTTTGCTCCGCTTTTAAAGCATTGCAGGAAGATTTGAGCTGGAGGACTTTATGTTAACACGCTTAAAGATTTCAGGTTTCAAAAACCTTGTTGATGTGGATGTTCATTTTGGGCCCTTTAATTGTATAACAGGAGTGAATGGCTCCGGCAAATCAAATTTATTTGATGCTATAAAATTTCTGAGCGCCTTGTCCGGCAGTACGTTAATTGATGCAGCAGTTTCCGTATGTCGTGAAGGGGAAAAAACGCCCGATATACGCAGTCTGTTTCACTGCGTTGGTGGCAAATATGATAAAGAAATATCTTTTGAGGCAGAGATTATAATTCCGGAACAAGGCATTGATGATTTAGGCCAGAAAGCCGAAGCCAGTATTACATTTTTACGTTATATTGTTACTATGGCTTACAGAGATGAAAATAGCCTTCCTTCCCTGGGATCGCTTGAATTAGTTCGAGAAGAACTGGACCGTATAAATCTGCAAGATGCTTCCAAACATTTAAAGTTTCCCCATAAAGCAGGTTTATGGCGAAAGTCTGTAATAAAAGGCAAGAGAGCATTGCCCTTTATATCAACCGAAAATTCAGGAAAGCAGAAAGACTCCAGTATTATTAAGTTAATTCAGGATGGAATTCAGGGAAGAACAAAGACTTTTCAGCTTGCCGCCCTTCCTCGTACCGTTCTTTCCACAGCAACCTCTGAGAATCCCACTGCATTTTTGGCACGACGTGAAATGCAGTCCTGGCGGGTATTACGACTGGAACCGTCTTCATTATGGGCTTCTGATAAGTTTGCAACTCCTCCTGGATTAGGCGCCGATGGTTCTCACATTCCTGCAACTTTGTATTATCTGTCACATGTCCCGGGCAGCTCAAATAAAGCTGTATTGACATATGATCAAATTGCTTCACGTTTATCAAAGTTTAATGAGAATATTCACAAAGTAAGAGTTGAACGCGATGAAAAAAGAGAACTTTTGACATTGGAAGTTGTTGATTATGATGGTACGGTTCATCGGGCAAGTTCAGTTTCCGGCGGGACATTGCGCTTCTTAGCCATGATTGTCTTAGAGTTGGATACAAGGCCGGTTGGTCTTATTTGCCTGGAAGAACCGGAAAACAGTATTTATCCTGATCGCATTCCAGAGGTTTTAAAACTTCTTCAGGATATTGCTACCAACCCAAAAAGGCAGGTTGGACCGGATAATCCCCTTCGGCAGATTATTATTAATAGCAATTCGCCTATTATTTTGAATCAAGCTCCTGCTGACAACCTGTTATTTGCTGAATTAAAAGAATTAGAATGCGCCGGCCTGAAATTTAAAAGAGCTTGTTTTAGCTGTTTGCCTGATACATGGCGAAAGAAAGCTTTCCCGGAATCAGATACAGTTTCTAAGGACAAAGTATTTTCCTATTTAAAATCTATATTTCCTGCCGAAGAACAATCATTAGATATAAGTCCAAAACCGAAACAGAAAAAATCAGAAAGCACTGATGACCGCTTTGATCCGCAACTGCGGCTTCCATCATTTAGGGATATTTAAACCTGAGTTGTATTACCCAGATAGCCATTGAGGCAGGGGCAGTTTTCCGGCTTTTGCTATGGATAAAAGCGCTTTTTTTCAAAAAGTTCCTTGAGTTTGACAGTAGAAAAGATTATTACAATATTTTTTCCTTGTGGACTGGTTTGTCCATGTTTTGGTTATTTTCAACAGACGGTTGATGCTGTGAAATAATGTTTTCTACTTAAAGCGAGGAATTATGGGCGGATTATTTGGAACTGTTTCTAAAAAAGATTGCGCAATGGACCTGTTTTACGGAACAGATTACCATTCTCATTTAGGTACTAAAAGAGGTGGTATGGCTGTAAGCAATTCTGAAGGATATGAAAGGGCTATTCATAATATTGAAAATGATTATTTCAGATCCAAATTTGAACCTGATCTTCCTAAGTTGCATGGCAAGAAGGGTATAGGAATTATTAGTGACTATGATGCTCAGCCATTGATAGTTGGTTCTCATTTAGGGCCATTTGCAATAGTCACAGTGGGTAAAATAAATAATATTGATGAACTTGCAAAAAGAGCATTTGAGAAAAAAATGCATTTTTCGGAGATGAGCAGGGGAAAAATAAACCCGACTGAGCTTGTCGCAATGTTAATAAGCGAAGAAGGATCTTTTGAGGATGGGATACATAATACACAGGAGTTAATTAAGGGCTCCTGTTCAATCCTTTTACTTGCTGAAGACGGTATTTATGCTGCAAGGGACAGACTGGGAAGAACTCCTATTATAATCGGCAAGAAAGAAGGGGCTTATGCGGCAACTTCAGAAACATGCGCGTTGCCTAATCTTGGTTTTGAAGTTGATAAATATCTTGGTCCCGGCGAGATTGTTTTTATGACAGAGGATGGATATGAACAGCGGAGAAAGCCTGGCGATAAAATGCAGATTTGTGCTTTTCTCTGGGTTTATTATGGTTATCCTGCATCATGCTATGAAGACATTAATGTTGAAGCTGTAAGATACAGATGTGGCGGAGCCCTTGCTAAAAATGATGATATTGATATTGATTCTGTTGCAGGGATTCCGGATTCAGGAATAGGGCACGGATTAGGGTATGCTAATGAAAAAAAAATTCCGTATGTGAGACCTTTTGTTAAATATACTCCTACATGGCCGAGAAGTTTTATGCCCCAGACTCAAAACATAAGAGATCTTGTTGCAAAGATGAAGCTGATTCCGGTCAAAACTTTGATTGACGGCAAAAAGCTGCTTTTTTGTGACGACTCAATAGTAAGGGGCACACAGTTAAAGGATAATGTCCAGATATTATATGACTGTGGAGCGTTGGAAGTCCATATGCGGATTGCATGTCCTACCTTAATCTATCCCTGTGAGTTCCTGAATTTTTCCACATCACGATCAACATTGGATCTTGCTGGAAGAAAAGCTATAGCTAAACTTGGAAACAGAGAAGATCCCTCAATATCTGAATATGTAGCTGCAGGAACTGAAAAAAATTGTGAAATGATTGAAAGAATACGGCGGCAGTTAAAACTCACCTCTTTAAAATATCAGAAAATGGAAAATCTTATAGGGGCAATCGGCCTTCCGAAAGATAAATTATGTACTCATTGCTGGGATGGGACCAGTTATTTCTGAAGCCTACGCTTAGCCTTTGGTGTAATTAATCTGCGGATTGCATATGAGAACCCACTTTAAGAGAGTTGAACCGGTTTGGATTGCAGCTCTGTTCTGCGGTTTGCTCTTTATGTTTCTATTATTCTTCCGCTTTGGTTTTTTTCACAAAGATACCTCTTTTGTACTCTTGGGAAATAAGCTGATATCCGAGAAAGAATCCTGGATGAATATCCTGCAACAAGATAAAAAGATTGGATATTCCCACCATCGCTTGATTCCAAAAGAAAACGGGTTTAGTCTGTTTGAGTCAACTTGCATGAGGCTCAATACAATGGGTATGGTACAGGATGTTTATATCCATACGAATGGCGAGCTAAATTCCGATTTTTCCTTAGCATCATTTCTGTTCAATCTTCGGTCCGGCATGTTTAATTTCAGGGCAAGCGGTAAGGTAGAAGGGAATAAACTTATTATTAAAGCTGATGAACAGGAGTTTGAATTTTTATTGGAAAACAATCTTTATCTGACGGCCGGGATATTGGATGCAGCTTGGGCATCCGGGCTTGAAAAGAATCAGGCCAGAACTTTTTTTGTGTTTGACCCGGCTTCAATGGGTTTGCGGCCCGTTAGAATCACCCTGCATGGAAGTGAGTCAATGGAAGTTATGGGCTATAAACAAAATACAGATAAGGTTACGGTTGATTTTATGGGGTCCTCAATGACAGCCTGGATTGGAGAGGATGGAAGTGTTGTTGCGGAAGAGGGGTTTATGGGAATTAAGCTTGTAAGAGTTAGTAAAGATGAAGCACTGAAAGGTCTGGATTTGCCCATTGATCAGGATGTAACTGATTTTTTTTCCGTTGCATCTGATGTCCCTATAAAACAACGCGATAAAATTAATTCGCTGAAAATAAGAATAGCGGGCATAAACGACAGCCTTTCTTTAAACGGGGGAAGGCAGAGCCTGGCCGATGGAATATTGACTATAAATAAAGAAAATATTCCTGAAATAGTTGCAATGTCTGGGGACAGCAAAAAGATATATTTTAGGCCTACTCCCTTTGTCCAGTCTGATCATCCGGAAATAAAAAGCAAGGTCAGTGAAATCGTTTTGCCGGACGACACTCCTCTTGCAAAAGCTCAGAAAATTATGCGCTGGATTTATGAAAATATACAGAAAAGACCTGTTCTTTCAGTTCCAAATGCTCTGGAAACTCTGAGGAATAGAATGGGCGACTGCAACGAACATGCGGTTCTGATGGCTGCCATGGCCCGTGCTGCAGGTGTTCCAGCCCAGATAGAGACCGGATTGGTTTATATGAAAGGCCGCTTTTACTATCATGCATGGAATGTTCTTTATCTTGGCGACTGGGTTACAGTTGATGCTCTCATGGGGCAGATGCCTGCGGATGTGACTCATATCCGCCTTATACGAGGAGAACCTGATAAACAAATCGACCTAATTAAGGTTATAGGGAAGGTAAAGATAAAGATTCTGGAGCAGTCTTGACGGCTTCGTAAAAAGTCCATTTTCTGCGTTGCGCTGCATTCCCTGCCCTGTTAAATTTTTGCTATGCAAAACGGCGAAGCCGATTTAACAGGGTAAATCTTTGCGACGTAGCTATAACTACGTCTCTCTCCTCAGGATTTGCGCGCCTTGAAACTGAAGCTTTTTACTTTG
>VMSQ01000156.1 GCA_013792055.1 Desulfobacteraceae bacterium | reverse complement strand
TTAGAAAGAGCCTGAAATATCCAACGTTCTCAAAGATGGCGCAGATTAAGATTTCCGTTAATGACAAGGAAAAAACAAGGCAGCATGCTCTTGCAGTGGGAGATCTCTGCAATACCTTGAAAACAAATAATAAATCTTTTATAAAAACCATAGAAGTATTAGGACCCATTGAAGCGCCTTTGCCAAGAATAGCAAAACAGTACAGATGGCAAATTCTTTTAAAAAGTCTGAGCGCAAAAGAACTTCATAGTTTAATCCATCTAATGATGTTTAAAAATTCATCAAAATTTTACAGGCAAAAAGTTAAAGTTGTTGTTGATATGGATCCATTTTTTATGATGTAAAAATAGAGACCTTTGAAAAATGTTCAATTTTGTTCGAGTTCAAGGATGGCGAAAATTTTAACCGGAGGAATACATTGAGTATTTTGAGGATAGCGCCAAAGCTTCACTGCGTGCCAAAATCTGAGCCAGACGCAGGCACTTTAGTGAAGCTTTATAGCGCTAATCGGGCAAAAGGGAGCGTTTTTCAGAGGTCTCTCAGAGGCAATTATGATTATAGCAGTAATGAGTGACAGCCACGATAACATATGGAATTTGCGTAAGGCTCTATCAATTATCAAAGAAAAAAGAGCCGGCATGATTATTCACTGCGGAGATTTTGTTGCTCCATTTATGCTGGAAGAACTCAATGAGGCAGATATTCCTGTTCACGGAGTTTTTGGAAACAATGACGGAGACCAGTACCTTCTAACAAAGTTTTCTCTAACCACTTTTACAAATATCAAACTTCATGGTTTAATAGGCAATGTTAATATTAATGGGTTTAATGTTGGATTTGCCCATCAGGATATAGCAGGATATGGCCTTGCAGCAACAAACAAATACAAAATCGTCTGTTATGGCCATTCTCATGAGCATCTTATAAAGAATATAGGCAAAACCATACTTTTAAATCCCGGTGAGATTATGGGAAAAGACGGGTATCCAGGATTTTGTTTTGTTGATACCGACACCTCAGAGATACAAAGAGTGGAACTGAGCTAATGAAAATCTAAAATTTTACTTTCAAGGAGATTTAAAAATGAAGATTAAAAACCTCTTTTTCTTTTTTCTCTTGTTTTTTCTTATTTTAAATTTGAATGCATCTTTAAAAGCCGAAGATAATGTTAATACATATCCTTCTGCTTATCTGCCTGTAAATAATTATGAGTTTGACCCGGTTCTTGAAGGTGATGAAATAGCTCATTATTTTATTATTCAAAACAAAGGGACAGCTCCTCTTAATATTGAAAAAGTCAAAACCGGCTGAGGGTGCACAGCGGTCTCTTTCCCGAGACTCATCCCTCCGGACGGAGAAGGCAAAATTAATATTAAAGTCGATTCAAGTGGATATGGTGGAAGAGAGCTCAAAAAAAATATAGTTGTCCATACTGATGACAAAAAACATCCCAAATTAAATTTTCTTATCTGGGGCAAAGTTGATAAATTTGCAATTATTACTCCTAACAGGATAATTCTTACGGGTTATATTGGAGAGCCTATAAAGCAATCAATTAAAATAATTCCTGAAAAAAAATATCCTTTTAAAATAATTGGAGTAAAAGCCAAAAAGGGTAATAACATAAGCCACAAAATAGAAAAAATTGTAACTTCATCAAAAAAAATAGAATACCTATTGACTGTAGAAAATACAAAAAATGAAAAAAGCCGTTTTTTCGACATAATCTATTTGGAAACCGACAGCAAAATACGTCCAAAAATTGAAATAAGTGTTTACGGCAACATAAAGGATAGGAAGTAGAAGTTATTTATGAATATGAATAATATTAAAGTAGTCGCTTTTGACTGTGACGGAGTCATGTTCGATACGGTTAAAGCAAACACAATTTATTATAATACGGTTCTAAATCACTTCGGCAAACCCGATATGACTCACGAGCAATTTGTATACACACACATGCACACAGCAGATAAAGCTATTGCCAAACTGTTTGGAGATGAAAAAAGCATCGAAGCAGCCCAGACATATCGAAAGCAAATGAGCTATATCCCATTTTTAAAATATATGGAGATTGAACCTTATCTAAAACCTTTGCTAAAAAGGCTAAGGCCAAAATATAAAACTGCAGTTGCTACTAACCGGACAGATACAATGCAAAGGGTTCTTATTGACCATGGCCTCGAAAAATACTTTGATCTGGTAGTAAGTGCGCTTGATGTGGAAAACCCCAAACCCAGCCCCGATCAGCTACTTAAAATACTGGAGCATTTTAATATAGAACCCTATCAATTAATTTATATAGGAGACTCAAGGCTGGACGAAATAGCGGCACAAGCAGCAGGGACACCTCTGATAGCATATAAAAACAGCTCACTTACCGCAGACTATTATATTAATAGCCTGAAAGAGTTCGAAAATATCCTTTTGGACCAACCATAACAATAGACAAAAACATAAGGAAACCAAGGGTTACCGATTCAGTCAACATTGAGTATGATTGAGAATGAATTAAACAATACCCATGCTGTGTCTCCTTCCTTTAAGCCAAGCCGCCGTCTACTTTCCTCTGTGACCAATGAACATAATTCAGTACCATCCGGAAGTGATACTATGTATTCGGTGGTGATTTTACCACGAATGACCATGGATACCGTTCCTTTAAACCGATTTTCAGCACTGCTCTCAGGTTCTGCATCGCCTTTGCTCAAAATGACCCAGGGCGCCTTTATTTCTGCTACAATAAAAGAATTTGGCTTTAGTTGCAAACGCCTAAGACTTTCATTGGTGATCACAGTAAATAGTGAGTATCCGCCAAGGGCTATCATCTCAACTTCAGTCTGAATATCGCCCTTTCGGATACGCGTGATCTTGCCAAAAAATGTATTTCTTGCACTTGTTTTTCTTCGGCTCTCTTTATCCGCATAATATTGGGTTATCTGGCGCATGTCTTCATTGGAAAATTTTAGAAGCGATGCTGTCAAGCCTGGGGTTGAAAGCCCGAAGAGCTTCTGGACTACCACAGGCGGCATATTACTTCGCAAGAGTTCAATAGCCCTTGATCGCCTGATGGCATTTGGGTTGCCATACTCTTTGAGAAACCCACATTCTTGAGCTCTTTCGTAAAACTTCCGCCTTACATGCCCTGGGTCAATTTTAAAAAGAGAGGATAGGAATTCTGAGAATTCCGGGTCATTCAGAACTTTGTTAATTTCGTTTGTAAGATCTAACGGGATTTGCACATCACGCAATTCTGGTTTGTCCTTACCTTCTGTTTGTCCAATTCGAACAAGATTATTCTTCACATCGATATCTTTTAGAGCATTTAAGCTTAAAATCTCATTAAACCGTGCGCCCGTATATCGTATCAACATAAAGATAAGAAAGATCCGCTTTCTTGAAATCCGTACATCGGAACGAATCGTCCTGTCGACCCATTGCCGAAAGGAATTTTCAAACTTATCGAGTTGTTCCGTGTCCAGGCACTTGGCGTTTTCTGGAATGGTTAAGATGCCAGCAGGGTTTAAACGGGTGAGTCTTCTCGTGGACAGGAGGTCGCTTATCAGGCTATCCTTCTTTTTTTCGCTGTTTTTTTTCATCACGTTTGCCCTCAGAATTTCATATTATTTACGCTGTAATAATAACTCAATTAAATATTTATTCAATCAATATAATGCCTAAGGTTAAAGAAAATAGTTGACAAGCATTAGGGAAATTTATTATTTAAGTAACACGATTTAATATATAGTCGTGTCACTAAGCCAAGATTAATATAGGCTTTCAGATAATTAATATCTGCTGAAAGGAGGATTCTTATGTATTTTCCGATTGCCGGTATAGAGGTCGCTCCCTGGTTGCCACCGTTAGTGGCTTTTGGCATCTCATTCTTTACATCAATGGGCGGAGTATCAGGTGCATTTCTCATTTTGCCATTTCAGATGTCCTTTTTGGGCTTTACGAACCCCTCTGTGAGCTCTACTAATCAAGTTTTTAACATTGTGGCTATTCCGAGCGGCGTATATCGTTATATTCGTGAGGGTCGAATGGTCTGGCCACTCACATGGGTCGTCATCATCGGCACTCTTCCCGGGGTGTTTATCGGTGCCTATGTCCGCGTTGCCTATCTCCCAAATCCAAAAAATTTTAAACTATTTGCCGCCATGGTTCTTTTCTACATCGGAAGCCGCATGATTCGAGATCTTTTACGGAAACCACTTCCGGGTGCGGACAAGGCTTCAAGTGAAAAGCGGTTTCAGGAGCTAGTGCGTCAATATCGAAAAAAAGAGGAGGGGGTTAAAAGCATTAAGGGCGAGGCATTACCAGCAGTACGTGTTACCCATTTTAATCTCAAACGGCTAGGGTATGAGTTCTATGGAGAAAGCTTTGATATCTCCATCTGGACAATTTTCTTTTTGAGTTTTATTGTGGGCATCGTTGGAGGGATATATGGCATTGGTGGGGGGGCCATTATCGCACCTTTCTTTATCTCATTTTGCGGCCTTCCAGTCTATACCGTGGCAGGAGCTGCGCTAATGGGGACATTTATCACCTCCATCGCCGGGGTAATTTTTTACCACGCAATCGCCCCGTTCTATCCTCATATGTCAATTGCGCCGGACTGGCTGCTTGGGATACTTTTCGGTCTTGGTGGCATGTGCGGTATGTATCTTGGGGCAAGGTGCCAAAAATATGTTCCTGCAAAAGTCATTAAATGGATGCTCGGCGGTATAATTGTCTTTACGGCCATGAAATATGTCTTTGGTTTTTTTTCGTAAAACAAAGGTTTGCATAATAAATTCTTCCTACGGAAGGGCCTTTACCAAAAGCAGTCCTGCTATGAGGTTTTTGTGTTTTCCAGAGAAGCTTTTATAAAATCCTTAAAAAGTGGATGAGGGTTCATAGGTCTGGATTTGAATTCAGGATGGAACTGGCATCCGACAAACCATGGATGATCATTGATTTCGACAATTTCAACCAGCTCACCATTTGGCGAAGTGCCGCTTATTATTAAACCCTTCTCTTCTAGTTTTTCTTTAAACTCGTTATTGAATTCATACCTGTGTCGATGCCTTTCAGAAATAGCAGATACACCGTATGCTTTAAAAGAAAAAGTATCTTTTTTAATAGTACATGAATAAGCTCCAAGACGCATGGAACCACCCTTGTCAGAGTTTATATCACGTTTCTGAATTGTTTTAGTCTTCTCATCGTACCACTGTAACATCAGATAAATAACCGGGTAAGGAGTTTTCTCATTGAACTCTGAGCTGTGAGCTTGATTCATGCCTGCTACGTTGCGAGCAAACTCAATAACAGCAATCTGCATTCCAAGACATATGCCGAAAAAAGGAATTTTATTTTCCCTTGCATACTTTGTTGCGGAAATTTTGCCTTCAATACCGCGAGGTCCAAATCCGCCTGGTACAAGTATGCCATCGGCATCAGCAAGAACCTCTTTGCAATTATCTTTGTTTATTGTCTCCGAATCTATAAATTTAAGATTAACGCGACAATTATTGGGGATACCGCCATGGTAAAGCGCTTCATTTAAACTTTTGTATGACTCAGTCAAATCTGTGTATTTCCCAACTACAGCTATTGTAACGGAAAACTCAGGTTCTTTTAAGCTCTTGACAATCTGTTCCCATGCATCGAGACGGGGAGCCCTTGTCCAGATGTTAAGAAGTTCAATAATCTTGTCATCAAGACCCTGTTCGTGAAATATAAGTGGAACCTCGTAAATACAATCCACATCTTTTGCGGTTATTACTGCATCCACACTAACGTTACAAAATAAAGCTATTTTTGCCTTTATTTCTTTAGACAGATACCTGTCCGTACGGCACAGAAGGATATCGGGCTGAATGCCAATACTTCTCAGTTCTTTAACACTGTGATGCGTTGGTTTGGTTTTAACCTCTCCTGCTGTTGCAATATAAGGAACAAACGTTAGATGAATGTACAGCACATTTTCCTTACCAACATCAGCCTTGAATTGTCGGATAGCCTCAATAAAGGGTAAACTTTCAATATCGCCGATTGTTCCGCCAATCTCAACTATAACTATATCCACGCCGTCCGCCACAAGCTTTATACTTTTTTTAATCTCATCCGTAATATGCGGAATAACCTGGACAGTGCCTCCCAGATACTTTCCCTGACGCTCCTTAGTAATGACGGAGTTATATATCTTGCCGGTTGTAAAGTTGTTATCCCTGCCCAATTTGGCGTTGGTAAAACGCTCGTAATGTCCGAGATCCAGATCAGTTTCCGCGCCATCATCTGTAACAAAGACTTCTCCATGCTGAAATGGATTCATGGTTCCAGGGTCAACATTAATGTACGGGTCAAGCTTCTGGATGGTTATAGTAAGCCCACGACTTTCTAAAAGCGCTCCAATAGCGGCAGAAGCAAGCCCTTTTCCAAGAGATGAAACCACTCCACCTGTAACAAATATATACTTTGTATTAGAAATCATATATATCCTCGTATCTTCCGCAACAAACTGAGATTAATTAAACTTCTTGGATTTTTACAACTTATTGACATTATAACTCTTTTAGCAGCATCTCGTGCGTGCAAAACACATGGAATGTTGGAATAATTTATTCCACTAAACCCATCCTTCCACTGTTCCATTCTTCCAATACTCCAATTGTGGCGAAGCCTCTAAGTTCCTCCCCCTTTATTCATATAGCTTTCTGAATTCCTTAATGGTCTTTTGAATATCATGCGAATCATCTTTATCTTGTTCAACTGAGCTAAGATCCAAATATAATGATTTAAGATGTTCAATGTCAAAAAGCTCATCAGAAAAAGAAGGATTCACTTTTATTTTATCGGCATAAATTTCACGCACCAAAACATCATTATGATAAAATTCGATATGCATAGGGTACCAAGTCTTATGTGCTTGTTTCCAATCTCCATAGCGAATTTCCAAGACATCTCTATTGTTTTTATTGTCCTTGTCTATGATTATCCAGCGAACTGGTTGAAAAGTATTTTTGTCTAACCATATCTGGGGAACTGACTCGTCAGGATATTCTGCACCTATCACATATGCAATTTTGTCTTGGAATCTTCCCAGGCTTGAAACAGATGTATCTACTCCCAGAAGGGAAAGTCTGCTCTGAAGCAACATCCTGGAACGATAAAGGAAAACATCCTTATAGCAGTCAAACCTTGTTTCGGTGTTGGATACAATTTTATTGTCAATTACCGTTAAAGTGGCGCCCAAAGAAAAAACATAAATTCTTTTAGCGTTTTCAGATTCAGACTGAATATCTGAACGAAATTTTTCAGGGAAATTATATTTCAAGGTTTCTTTAAGCTCAATAATGTTTTTTTCAGGGCCAACATTGTAAAGTAATAATTTCTGAGAAATTAAAAGGCTTTGTCCTATACTGAGTTTTTCGATCATTAATTTCAGAAGATGGGGGCCCGGAATTACATACGCATTAGCTTGTGTATAAAAAAAAACAAAAATTATAAAGCTAAAAAAAGCTAAAAATTTTTGCAAATAAATGTATTTTGCCCCCATCGAAACTATCCCCATATGAATATATTGTCTGAAAACATAGCAGCATCTCCAAGCTCTTCTTCTATCCTTATTAACTGATTGTACTTGGCGACCCTGTCGCTTCGCGACATTGAGCCTGTCTTTATCTGGCCTCCGTTTATACCAACAACCAGATCTGAAATAAAAGTATCTTCTGTTTCACCTGACCTGTGGGATATTACTGTGGTATATCCAGCCTGTTTTGCCATTTCAATAGCATCCAGAGTTTCGGTTACCGTTCCGATCTGATTAAGTTTGATAAGTATGGAATTTGCTAATCCATCTTCAATTCCCTTGTTGAATATTTTTGGGTTTGTCACAAATATATCATCGCCTACTATTTGTACAGTCCCGCCAAGCCGGTCTGTTAAAAGCTCCCAGTTTTTCCAATCCTGTTCTGCCAGACCATCTTCTATAGAAAAAATAGGATATTTATCGATTAAATTTTCATAATAATCTATCATATTCTCTGGTTTAAGCTCTTTATTCTCTGATTTCAGGATATATTTTCCTTTTTTGTAAAATTCGCTTGCAGCTGAATCCAATGCAAGGCCAACATCTTTGCCGGGCTTATATCCTGCAGATTCAATTGCATTAATGATAAATTTTATCGCATCTTCGTTTGATTTAAGGTCAGGGGCAAAACCGCCTTCATCTCCTACCGAAGTGCTGAGCTCTTTGTCTTTAAGCACCTTTTTAAGGCTGTGAAAAACCTCGGCCCCCATCATTACAGCCTGGGCAAAGGTTTTTGCGCCAATAGGCACTATCATGAACTCCTGTATATCAAGATTGTTTGCAGCATGTACGCCTCCGTTTATAATGTTCATCATTGGGATGGGCAGGTATCTTGCATTTATTCCCCCAAGATATCTGTAAAGTGGCAGGCCATAAGCTGACGCTGCTGCCCTTGAAGCTGCCATGGATACGCTAAGAATTGCATTTGCTCCAAGTTTTGATTTATTGGAAGTACCATCTAATTCAATCATAAAATTATCAAGTGTCATCTGGTTTGCCGCATCCATACCTCGTACAGCGGGAGCAATAATATTTGAAACATTTTCCACAGCCTTGGCAACACCCTTTCCGCCGAATCGCTTAGAACGCTTATCGCGAAGCTCTAATGCTTCACGTTTGCCTGTAGAGGCTCCAGAAGGAACCGCTGCACGTCCAATAGCGCCGCAGGCAACAATAACATCTGCCTCAACTGTAGGATTTCCTCTTGAATCCAGGATTTCTCTAGCTCTTACATCAACAATCTCAGTCATGGCGCCCTCCGAATAAATTAAGCTTAACTTTATCAATATAAAATATGTGTCTATGTTTTAAGCATGTCATTAACTTGACAAAATTCTATGAAATGTTACTCTCCTTACGTTTTTATGTCAAGGTATGAGGTAACCATATAAGAGGTTTGTCATGAAAGGTAAAGATTTTTATTCTGAAGCTCATCTTGTA
>VMSQ01000239.1 GCA_013792055.1 Desulfobacteraceae bacterium | reverse complement strand
ATTTCTTCTAAGGCTTTATCAATACCAAGGGCTGCTCTGTAAGGCCGGTGAGAAGCCATAGCCTCAACAACATCCGCAACGCCCAGGATTCTGGCCTCAATCAGCATTTTTTTACCCAAAAGCCCATTAGGATATCCGGAACCATCCATTCTTTCGTGATGTTGAAGAACGATTTGAGAGAGAGGCCATGGAAATTGTATTGTTTTCAATATATCATAACCAACTTGAGAGTGATTTTTAATAAGCTCAAATTCTGTTTTGCTTAATCGACCGGGCTTGCTGAGAATCTCTGCAGGTATTGCTATCTTGCCGATATCATGAAGCACCCCGGCCATACGAACCCCCATTATCTCATCTTTTGAAAAACCCATCTCTTTTGCCATGGCTCTGGACAGATCGGATACCCGCTGCTGATGGCCGGCTGTGTAGGGATCTCTCATTTCAACAGTCATTGTCAAAGCGTAAATAGTCCCATTCAGTGTTTTTCGTAATTCAGCGGTGCGTTCTTCCACCTTCTGTTCCAGGTCCATGCGGTAAACTCGACTTGCAAGTTCAAGCTCTCGACGACGCAGGGAATTACGGATGCTAATGATCACCTCATTGGGGTTAAAAGGTTTAATCATATACCCATAAACCCCTGCCTCCATGGCTGTTTCGGCAATTTCCGGATCATCTACCGCTGTCACCATTATTGTTGCTGTATCCGGATATTCGGCCGCGACATATCGGATGAAATCAATGCCGGACTCCCCAGGCATAGCTACATCGCATAAGATCAGCTCGAAATTCCGGTCTTTAATGAATTTACGGGCCTCTGCCGCATCGGCGGCAAGGGTGCATTCGTATCCACCCCTTGAAAGCATCCGGTTTAACAGGCGTCGGACAGACTCTTCATCATCTACAACCAGTATGTTGGACATTCTTGTTACCCCTTAGTGATTGAATATTGAAGATTGAATATTGAATATTGAATGAAGTCGCTTCGCTCTGTCTATTTAATAGGGTGCAGTTACTCGTTACTCGTTGTTTGTTCCTAACCAGAAACATAGTAACTTACTCATTGTTTATAATTTTCAGTGAAACTCCGTGACGTTCCGTGGTGAACTTTTAGCTATCTAAAAAAGATAACTTCCTTCAATATTCAATATTCAATCGACAATCTTCAATTCAAAACGGAATACCTTCAATATTCAATTTTCAATATACAATATTCAATTTCGTTGGTCTTCAATATTCAATCGACAATCTTCAATTCAAAACGGAATTCCTTCAATATTCAATCTTCAATCTTCAATTCCCATCGTCCAGCACCTCCCGCACTTTCCTGCCCAGGCTTTCCGGCGAAAAGGGCTTTTCAATAAAGTTTATCCCCTTTCTCAAAATTCCATGATTAACAATGGCATTATCAGTGTAACCTGACATGTAAATTACCCGTGTCTCAGGCCTTATGGATTGCAGCTTTTCTGCCAGGTCAGTTCCGCTCATCCCGGGCATTACCACATCCGTGAGCAGCAGGTGGATCCGGCCATTATGCGTCTCGCTGACATTCAGGGCCTTTTCACCGTTCTCTGCCTCCAGTATTTCGTAACCATACTTCCGGAGGGCATTTTTTGCCAGATTTCGAAGGCCATCATCATCTTCCACAATCAAGACGGTCTCAGAGCCGCTGATTTCACCAGCAAACTTCTCTTGTTCTTTGCCTGCCGTCACATCCTCTGTAGCCTTGGGAAAGTAAACCTTGAAGGTCGTCCCTTTCCCGGGCTCGCTATAGACCCAGACATAGCCTTTGTTCTGTTTCACGATACCATAAACCGTGGAAAGGCCCAGACCCGTGCCGCTGCCAATCCCCTTGGTGGTAAAGAAGGGATCGAATATGCGGGACAGAGTTTCCTTATCCATACCTGTGCCGTTGTCAGTTACAGCCAGCATCACATAATGCCCGGACGCGCTTTCCACAATACCGCGATTCCGGAAATAGGTATCGTCGAGTTCCATATTGGCTGTCTCAATGGTGAGCTTGCCTCCCTTGGGCATGGCATCACTGGCATTGACAACCAGGTTAATGAACACCTGATCGATCTGCCCTGGGTCTGCATGGATTTTCCACAAATCAGGTTCTAAAACCAATAGAAATTCAATATTCTCTCTGATCATACGCTTAAGCATCTTTTCGGTCTCGTGTATCTCTTCATTTAGATCCAGAACCTCAGGCTTGATTATCTGCTTGCGGCTGAAGGCCAGGAGCTGTCGGGTAAGAAAGGCTGCTTTCTCACCGGCTTTCTTAATCTCTTCTATTTCCTCGCGTAAGGATTCATCCTTTCTGACATCCATCAATGCAAGCTGGGCATTGCCGATGATGGCGGTCAGCAGGTTGTTGAAATCATGGGCAATGCCTCCTGCAAGCGTGCCAATGGCCTCCATCTTCTGAGCCTGAAAAAATTGGGCTTCTAACCTCTTGTGCCCTGTAATGTCGCGGGAAACGGAAAGAAGTCGTTCAACTTTGCCGTCTT
>VMSQ01000049.1 GCA_013792055.1 Desulfobacteraceae bacterium | reverse complement strand
TTATATATGTCTCTATCAACCTGTGTTGGCATCAATTTGAAAAAGTCATTGTCCTTCTTATAGGGATTGACAAGTAAGGTATTATTGATTTCCTCAGCAAAATCTTGTTTTTGTAGCTCACGTGCCTTATTGCGCAGGAGAGTTAGCAGAACAAAGATTGTCGTTAAACGTTGCTGGCCATCAATTAGCAAGAATTTTGCGACGCCTTCGGGCACTGAAACAGTCGGCATATTTACGATTGAACCAATAAAATGAGTCCGTGGGTTTTCAGCTTCGCATAGTTCGATTAGGTCTTTCCATAAAATTTCCCACTCTTTTTTTTCCCAGCTATAAGTCCGCTGGAAAAGAGGAATGACGTACTGTTTTGTACCCTCAATTATGTCTTGCAGTTTAGTTTCTTTTGCCTGCATTTTCAGGTTTCTCCATTTTGTTCATTTTTATGGTCTAATGTAAATCAGCGGAGCGGCTTTTTTGTGTCCACTGAATTTATTTGATGGGTTATGACCGAATCGGCTATTTACTCCTATTCAACCTTCTTGACGAAAGCTTCTTCCATATTCTGTCTGCAAGTTTTATTTCTTTATCAGTGAAGCCATATCCTTTTTTCAGGATTTGGTCATTGGTAGTTTTCAGAATTTCATCAATGCTTTTCTTTTTCCGCATCATTTGGTCAATTTGATAAAGTATGGCTTCATTTTCCTCTTTGTAAGGAAGAATGATTTTTTCGGTTTCACTGGGCATGAGTTCTAAAACGCCACCGCCATAGGAACGACCTGAGATTTCAGAAAATGCCAATGAAAGGGAATTGTAGAAACTAGCTACAAAAACATTGATGTTTACGCCTTCTTTGATGAAAACGCGGTGCATGGTGTCGGTGGTGTATGCACCAGCTTCATTGATTATCAATTTTGGGAAAAGATTGTTTCTTCGTATGAATAAAGCCTCTGATAGTTTTATGGAAGGAACTACAAACCAGTCCTCACGAATGCCTGTTTTATAGCCTTTGTTGACGCCCATTGATTCGCCCATAGAAATGTATGAATTCGCACCTTTGTGTCCATCTAATTTCTGTTTGGGAGGGAATACCAATAAATGGGCTTTTGCTTTGGTCAGGCGATTACGCATCCAGTCTTCTTCATTAAAAATAATGCTGTTAACCTGAACACTTCTGCCTACCATTGGTTTGGCAAATTCCTGCAAATTATAGTCTTCCACAACCGGAAGTGAAACGGTAAAGTAGTCATTCGCACCTGTAGTAATGCCGACTTCTACATTGGCATAATCGCCAATTCTTGGAATGTTTCTTTTCTGTGCGACCGTTTCAAGAAAGTTGATTTCTTCCTGTTCAAGGAAATAGAATGTCCATTTATTGCTCTTGAAGTCAATCTGTTTCTTTGGGCTTTTTAGCTTGTTTACATCCAATGTTTCCAATTCGGATGCGTCTGTCAGTTCCAAATGTTCAATAAGATGGCTATCTGAGCCGGTTTTTTCGCAAAGTAGCAAGACAACTTCCTGTTGAATATCAGGAAATACAAGCTTTTTGAAGGATACAATATTAATTTTATTGTAAAAGTGAGCTAAGAACTCTCTTAGCTGTTGGGCGTATGAAACCTGCAGAATTTCCGCAGGAATTACAAAACCGATTTTACCTTTTTCTTTCAGTAAGAGACTTGAACCAACGACAAATGAAACCCAGGCATTGGTAAGCTTGGTGTATTTAAGTCCAGCACGATTAAATATTTTGGCAGCCTCTTTCTGTTGTTCTTCATCAAAGTATTGATATCGAATGTAAGGCGGATTTCCGGCAATAAAATCAAATCGTTCCGTAGTTTCGTTACAGTACAAATGAAAATCGGTGTTGATAACCGACTTGGTTTTTAAATTAATATTATTCGCTTTTTCTGCTTCTGCTTCATTAAATTCAATGGCAGTGACCTTGTTGAACTTGTGCTTTTGTTTCTTTAACAGTTCAAGAAACACCCCGTCTCCGCAACTTGGTTCCAGAATATCATAATATGAACTTTCATTGAGGCCCCATTTTAAAATAAAGGCTGCAATGGGTTTAGGTGTATAGAATCCACCTCTAAGTTTTTCTGCTGATGCGTGTTTAATTAGCTTCATACATTTCTTTTATTAGAGGGATTAATAAATCGTCATTTCCTAAATCAAAAAGTTTTTTCAAAAGCTCACTGAGGTCGTTTTTCAAAGACTCAAATTCTCTGTGAAGTCTTGTCAGGGCTCGTTTATTGTTGTGGTTTTTGTCGATTTTACCTTGTTTCTGGATAAGTTCTTTTTGAACTTTCACAATTTTATCATGCAAGGCTTTATCGTTTTTATTATCAAAATCAATTTTCCTGATAGGTAAGCGTTTCAGAACCTTTGTTCCTCTTGCGATATATCCGCCTCTGAAAACTTCACCCAATAAAGCCGAATACCACTCAAGGTATTTCGAATTAAGCAGTGCCTGAATGTAATAGATTGAGTAATCTGAATCTTGTGGTAAAGCAACCGCACAATATCCCGCTGTACCTCCCGAAGAAATTAGTGTTCCGTAATAATCAATCGCATATTTATCGCCAACGGATAAAACACCAACAATAATTTTTTCAGGCAAACCGCATTTATCCAAACTTTGATGCCGTCCATACCTGTGCCATTCGTCTTTGGTTTGCGGTACGGGCTTTATATCCCTTTTCGGATTGTCAAGAGCAGGTTTGTTATGCAAGAGGTATTTGTATGCTGCAGGTAAGTTCTTTTTTATTTCTTTCAGGCTAATTAAATCAACGCCATTTTTTGACGCATTATACGGATAGATAACCCTTGCATTTGGTTTGAAGGGGCGATAGGTATTTAGATTATCTTCTCCAGATGAAGTCTGAAAATAAGGTTTGGTAGTTACTTTCTCGATCTTCCAAGGTTCTCCTTCCTTTTCGAAATGATAATAGGTTTTATCTTCTTTCGTAGGCTGGAAAATATATATGGCATTGGCACTCGTTTGTATTCCGTTGAAAATACCTTCCCGACCAACAATATCTTCGAGCAACGCACTTTGATCATTGATTTTGTCAAACGCATTTTTAAGCCCCGGGGGAACAAGTACCCACCCATCTTTATTCAGGCTATTGGTCTTTATTGTTTGATACACAATATCATCTTTCTCGCTGACTTTCCATTCGGTAAGGTTTCGTATTTCTGTATAGCTGAAAGAAGGAGACGATTTTTTTCTTAGAATCAGTAAACAAGTGTAAGTGGTTTTGCTATTGAATACCTGATTGGCTCCAAAAGAAACAATGTTGTGAACGTAACCTTTGTACTGTAAAAGATCCCTGAGTTTTGCACCGGCACCTACTTTGGCAAATTTGGATGGGACAATATAACCAAACCAACCGCCATCTTTTAGTAATTCAAGCCCCCGTTCAATAAAGACAAAGTATTTATCAAACTGCTTATACGCTGTAGTATATTTTTTTTTATAAATCAGTAGTTCTAGAGGGGTAAACTGTTTCATATCCTCTGATTTCATGTAAGGGGGGTTCCCCACAATTACATCATATCGCTCATTAGCAAAATCAAAAGGATTTATTTCAGCAGCAGCTTTTTTATCTTTAACATCTTGCGGAGTTATCAAGGTGTTTCCAAAATGAATGTTACTGCTTAGGTCGGGAAGTATTGGTTTTTTTGCACTTACAGAGTTGTTGTCTTCTCCTTCAAGGAGCTTGAGCAATAAACCAAACTTTGCAGCCTCAACGGCATTGTAATCTTTATCCGTTCCAAAAATGCAGTTCAGTAGAAGTTCTCTCTTTAAGTCGAATGGAAGCTTATAGGTATTGATATTGGTCTGAATGAGTTTGGTTCTGTCATTTACCAAATAGAAATCAACCAAAGTATCACACAACAACTGAAATAATTCCAAAAGGAAAGCACCTGACCCACTAGCTATATCCGCCAACTTTGATCTTAGAATTTCCCTATCAGACTTTCCATCGCAAAATGGAACTACGGACTGGTTCAGAATCGATTTGATAATATAATTGGGGGTGGTTATAATGTCCCTGTAAACATTTTCAGGTTTCCTGACTAATTCAATATTTCCGTCTTTGATTGTAAGCTTTTCTGAAAGGAAAATTTCATAGATGCTCCCTAAAATATCTGAGGAGAAGACAGTAAAGGAATACGGACTTTCAGGATAATAAAGCTGCTTAATGATCGTCCAGAAAACAGAACTGATATTTCCAATTATCCTTTCAGATAGAAACTGGTCAAAAAGTCCGGAATTATATTTCTTATCTGCCTGGTCGAACTTATTTAATAGTGCTTTGAAGTTCTGCTTGTCGGCAAATTGAAACAGGGTTTGATATGTCTCCAAATCCCTGTCTTCACAAACTCTCAGGAAGATAATTCGGTTGATATAGCTCTGAACATAGTCGTTGAGCAACTGTTCTGAGATTTTTGGCTCGTGCTTATAAATCTCTGCTCCGAGTTGTTTTCGCCATTCGTTTATTTGGTTCAGGAAAAGATTGTCAATGCTGAAAAGACTGAGTTTATCCTCAATACTTTTCCATTCCTCGTCAAATTTTCCAGTGTAAACAGAATCCCTTCCAAGTAAACTTCGAAGTTCATTAAACTTGTCTTCAAATTCGGTGTAATGGTATTCTTTAATAAGTGCCTTGTTGTGGCTATCGTCTTTTTCAACATTTACCGAACAGTCGTAAATGAGCAGGTATTCAAAATTGGAGAGAACGGATATTTTCAGTTTAGCAGTAAATCCGTATCGTCTTACTTGCTTGGCATTGTCAATATTTGATTCAATGGTAATACTTGGTTTTTTTGCTTCTAGGAAAAATTTCCGTTCTGAAAAAAGTCTAAAAGTGTAATCTGGTTTTTTGGAGTTTACGGAAGCATTTGCTTTTAATACTTCTTCCAACAATACTTCTCTTTCGTTTGTGGGTTTGCAAGAAACGTTTTTTATATCCCAACCCAATAGTTCAAATAATGGGTCAAGAAAGTCAGACCTGAGTTGCGACTCGTTGTAAGTCGCTTTCAGGTAATTTGCTCTTTTGGAGTGATATTTTTTTACAAGATCTTGTATGGTCATTTTCAACTATACCGAAGTTTGATGTTGACTATTTCTTTGGGCTAACCGCTGAATTGAGCTGCGGCGGGTTTAAAGCCAAGAAGAAACTATCAAATAGAAGCAGCTAAAAAATAATGCCTTTTAAATTGCCGCAGCTTTTAGCCGCCAGACTCAAATGATTTGTGTACGTCCGGCATGGGCGTGAACTTATGGGGGGAAAGTCCCCTATACGTGAATCCTGTTAATGTTCTGAACACATTAATAAAAGTATTAGCCAAAGGCAAGGGCAGAATTATTAGGTGTTGTCTGAGGGAAGCCGGAATACACAACTAATAAACCAGCGATCATTTTAAGGCTGACAAAGCTTACACGGCCTATACCCCAAACTAATGGCTTCTCCCCTACTATTGAAGACCTCCGTACAGTTCTTACAGTTGTAATACCTGCATCCTGGCGCATGAAACATCTTTGATTCCACGTTTCCGTGATAGACAAGGCTTTGATTAGCTGCCTGCTTTGTATGGTCAGTGCGAGAACCACGAGACTTACCATGCCGAAACTCCCATGGCGGTATCGGGTTAGAGTGTGACCATAGTCCGGTCTTATTAGCCTTTGCAGCGGCCTCTATGCGGCCCCAATCGGCACAAATAGCCTTCTTGCAATACTGGATATACACCCAGGCAAAACCTGCACGGACAAGCTCCTCGTTGAGGCATTGGTCATTGATATATACTAAGCCTACAGTCCGGCCATATCGGTCTTTCGTTACAGGTTCAACCTCGACAGTCTTTCCAAAGACCATATTGGATGTGAACTGTTTTGCCTTCTTGCCAAAGTCTTGGTGTTTTTCTGGCGTATCGATTCCATAGAGTCGGACTTTTTCGCCTTTATTGTTATGCAAAACATTTATAGTGTCACCGTCGCTGATACCGACAACCTTGCCTTGCCATGCCCATGTCAGGCTGGGTAGAATCAGCAATAGTATTAGGCAAAAAAAGATTCTCCTCAGTGCTATCATCTTAATAGCGGACCGGGCTTTCATTTAACAGTTCTCAGTTTATGGGATTCATACAATTTCTTAAACAACACCCCAAGTATTACAGAGGTCGCATCGTTCTCGTCATTTACAGGCTCTTTTGATATAGAACGACAGGATTCTATCAGTTCTTTATTCCCAGGCCACAGGCCGAAGGCATTCTTGAAATAAACGTGCAAATGTGGATGGAGGTTTACCAGATCGTCTAAATCCATATTGGCTATTGTTACCTTATCTTTCAAGTCTAATTCTTCTATTACTTGATCTACTGCTTCGTCAACTGTTCTCGGAGGGGCTGGTAGTTTTTCCAGATACTCATCCATATCAAAATCTGAAATATTAGCTCCTGCCCGTGCATTCACCAACTGGAGCAATATAACACCCTGAATAATGTATTTTGTGTCTTCATATATCCGTTGATCTTTGGATGCCCGTGAACCTGCAACATTGAGGATTTCAATATTATTTTCGTTTATCCATGCGTTAATTTCTGATGATGCGAGAAATACGGGGGTTTCATTGAGATTTATATGAAGGTATGGGCGTTTATGTTTTATGGCAAGTTTTCTGGTAAGTGCTGACCCTCCAGTTAATACCCCATGTGAGATAATTACTGTGCCGTCTGAATCCATTATATTTTGTTCGGTACGTTTTGGATAGTCTGTTGAAGGCATTTCCTTTAGTTTATATTGTTCAGGCATAATTCCATATTCTGTTCTTCTGCCTTTGGGTATCCAGCCACCATGAGGAAAACTATATTTTATTGCGGCATCAAGGGCGCCATGATCAGCACCGGTTTGACCGCCAGATATGATTTTTTTTAGCACTATTTCCCTCAAGAATATTAGTCGTCCTCTGGATATAAGCCCTCTTTAACAAGTCCAGTACAATTAACCGCTATATTTTTTCTAAATCCAAACCAGGATTTTAGGGTTATATCCCCACCATGAACTCTGATATTATAAGGGGAAGTACCTCTGCCAGTGAAAACAATCATGTTTTTACCAAGCTTGGTATCGTAATTAACTTTATGTAAGGTTGAAACATGAAGGAACTCTAAAACATTACCATTATTGTCCTTTACAATTACATTTTTCCCCATAAAGTGTGTGGTCAAAATAACATCGTCCTGCATTGCTTTTAATCGGGCTTTGGTAAGAAATGACATTAGCTTTGAGAAGTCTTTAGTTAATCGTGAATAATCCTGAAGAATAAGAATACCTGTACTTACAATTAAAAGTGTTAAAATAAGTACTCTATAAGGCTTTATTTCTCCAGTGGCCTTTTTAATCATCGGCAATTATGTTTTTATTATACTGGCTTTTAACTTCTTTCAGCTTATCAAAAAACTCTTCCTTTGTGATAATGCCCTTCTCAATAAGTAACTGTGCAACTGCATCAACCTGGATAGAATTAGCCATTAAGAGTTCTTTAAATGAAACAGTTTCTTTTGGATCGAGTTTTTCAGCCATACATATAACAATGGACTTCTTGAACAATGGGTTGAGATAGGACTTCCAAGTCTTATCAATCTTTAGGTTAGATAACTTTTTCTTAATTATCCTTCATCATTTGCACTACCAACGTAAATTATCTCACCGGTTTCCTTGGATATAAGAAGAATTGTGCTACTTGATATCATCTCTTTTGGAATATTCACATAAGCAATCCAATAGTTTTTCATTTTTTCATCAGAGTAATTATAAATACATGGTCGCCGCCATACGATTTCTTCTATAGATACTATGTTACGTATTCCGGCACCCTCTTCTAAGGGACATGTTTTTACATATTTATTTGCGATATCAAATGCTTCACTCCGGGATATAGCCATTAGAAC
>VMSQ01000184.1 GCA_013792055.1 Desulfobacteraceae bacterium | reverse complement strand
TGAAAAATGTTCAATTTTGTTCAAGTTCAAGGAAGGCGAAAATTTTAAATGCAGGAATACATTGAGTATTTCGAGGCTTAAAATTTGAGCCTGACGCTGGCACTTTAGTGAAGCTTTATAGCGCTAATTGGGCAAAAGGGGACGTTTTGCGAAGGTCTCAACTCCAGGCACTTGGTTTATTGGAAAGGAAGCTTATGCAAGTTACTGTTGAAGATCTTAGCGCCGTTAAGAAGGTGCTACATATTGAAATTCCCGAAAAGCATGTCGTCAGTGAGCTGGACAATGCTTATAGAGACTTGAAAAAAAATGCCAAGGTAAAGGGTTTCCGCCCAGGAAAGACTCCCAGGTCGGTTTTGGAGAGATTATATAAGAAGGATGTTTATGCCGATGTTTCTTCAAAATTAATTCAGGATTCCCTTGTAGATGCTATCAAGGAGACAGATCTAAAGATTGTTGGAAGGCCTAAGCTTGAGCCTCCTATCGTGGATGGAAAGGGACCATATAAATATGATGCTACTGTTGAGATAGAACCTGAAATTGAAGATGTTGATTTCAAGGGATTGACTCTTAAGAAAAACCTATACAAGGTTAGTGCTGAAGAGATAGATGCGCAGCTTAAAATGCTTCAGAAAAATCTGGCTCAACAAAAAACTCTTGAAGAGGATCGTCCGGCGCAGGAGAGAGATTTCGTCCTTATAGATTATGAAGGATTTAAAGACGGCAAACCATTTCCAGAAACCCAGAAAACAGAAAATTTTACATTAAAAATAGGCGATGGTCCTATTTTAAAAGAGTTTGATGAACAATTGATTGGAATGAGCACAGGTGAAATCAGAGAAGTTAAGGTGCATTTTCCTAAAGACTATTTTAATAATAAAATTGCCGGCCTTGAAATAACATTTAATGTAAAACTAAATGGAATAAGGGAGGTTGTGCTTCCTGCAATCGATGATGAGTTCGCAAGGGATCTAGGTAAATATGAAACATTGAAGCAGCTGAAGGATGAAATAAGGAACAATTTAACAAAAGGTTATGAAAAGAGATCTGAGCAGGAGGTACAAGAGCAGATTTTCGATGCATTGTTGAAGCAAACAAACTTTGAGGTGCCTGATTCTATGGTTGATGTTGAGCTTGAAGGTCTAATTGACGATGCTGGTAAGACTTTGGCATACCATGGTACGTCTTTTGAAGAGCGCGGTCTAACCAAGGAGGGTCTTGCTGAAAAATATCGTGATACTGCGGTAAGGCAGGTAAGGCGTCATCTGATCCTGAAAAAGATAATTGAGCAAGAAAAACTGGCCCTTTCAGATGAAGATCTGGAAAATGGTTACAAGGATATGGCTATAGCCTTTAACAGGCCTCTTGAAGAAATAAAGAATTTTTACGAGCAGAAGGATAGCAACATTGAATTTTTAAAAATTTCTCTACTTGAAAAAAAAGCTTTAAAGTTTATTATTGAAAACAGTAGCCAGGAAATTGTGGAACCTGAATTGGAATCAAAAGATACTGGAACTTAGTTCGCTTCGCTTACAATTGGCCAAGTAGTTGAGTGGTTCAAGGACACTTACGACTCGACGATTCGACCATTTAACCACTCGACTAAAGTCGTGGGAATTTCAATAGGTTATAGAAATTTCAAGACAATAAAGGAGAACGGTTTTGCCATTAATACCCATGGTAATAGAACAAACCAGCAGAGGAGAGCGTGCCTATGATATATACTCCAGGCTGCTCAAGGACAGAATAATTTTTCTTGGAACACCGATAAATGATGAGATCGCAAATCTTTTAATTGCGCAGCTCCTTTTTCTTGAATCAGAAGACCCTGATAAGGACATAAATTTTTATATAAACTCTCCAGGAGGATTAGTTACATCCGGTTTGGCAGTATATGATACCATGCAGTACATTAAACCTGATATTGCAACAGTATGTGTGGGACAGGCTGCCAGTATGGGCGCACTTTTACTTACCGCCGGTACAAAAGGAAAACGTTATTCCCTGCCTAACTCGCGGATTTTAATCCACCAGCCTATGGGCGGTTTTCAGGGGCAAGCCTCAGATATCGCAATCCAGGCAAAAGAAATCCTTCACATGAAGGATACCCTGAATAGAATATTAGCGCACCATACAGGCAAGGACCTTGAACAAATACAACTTGATACAGACCGGGATTTTTTCATGGCAGGCAATGAGGCAAAGAAATACGGACTCATAGATAACGTAATAACTAACAGGGATGACCTTGACCATTTAGAAAATACGGAGGCGTAAAATGGCAAAAAAAGGAGACATGAACGATAATCTTTTCTGTTCATTTTGCGGCAAAAATCAGAAGGAAGTTGCCAAGCTGATTGCCGGACCAGCAGTATATATATGCGATGAGTGTATTCAGCTCTGTAGCGAAATTATTGATGAGGAAAGCGAAAAAGCCACAGGAAAAGTCGAGCAGATCCTAACTCCAAAAGAGATTGCAACGATGCTTGATGATTATGTGATTGAACAGAATGCGGCAAAAAAGGTTCTTTCAGTTGCTGTTTATAATCATTATAAAAGGCTTGATTCCTTGGTTGTAACTGGAGATATTGAAATCCAGAAAAGCAATATTCTTCTGATAGGGCCTACCGGTTGCGGAAAGACTTTGCTTGCACAGACACTCGCCAGATTCTTAAATGTTCCATTTACAATAGCAGATGCCACAAGCCTTACAGAAGCAGGATATGTCGGTGAAGATGTTGAGAACATTATCCTTTCATTGCTCCAAAATGCCGATTACGATGTTGAGAAGGCCAAGCGAGGAATTGTTTATATTGATGAAATTGACAAGATTGCACGAAAATCCGACAATCCATCTATTACGCGTGATGTTTCAGGGGAAGGGGTTCAGCAGGCATTATTAAAGATTATAGAGGGAACTACTGCAAGTGTTCCGCCTAAAGGTGGAAGAAAGCATCCCCAGCAGGATTTTGTAAAGGTTGATACCTCAAACATACTTTTTATTTGTGGTGGAACTTTTACCGGCCTTGAACGGATAATCCAGCAGCGTCTTGGCTCAAAAGTTATGGGTTTTGGCGCAAAAATTGTCAAGCAGGAAGAAAAAAGCATTGGCGATATTCTTAGAATGATTCAACCTGAGGACCTTGTAAGATTTGGTCTTATTCCTGAATTTGTCGGCCGCTTGCCGGTACTTGCTACGCTTGATGAATTAAATAATGCTGCGTTAATTAGAATACTTGAAGAACCAAAGAATGCTTTGATTAAGCAATTCAAAAAACTTTTTGAGATTGAAGGCGTAAACCTAAGATTTACAGACAGCGCTCTTTCAGCTATTGCCAAGGAAGCCTTGAAACGGAAATCAGGTGCAAGAGGGCTTCGCGCAATACTGGAAAACTGCATGTTGGATATTATGTTTGAACTTCCTTCTATCGAAAATGTAAAGGAATGTGTGATAGGCGAAGATGTTGTGCTGAATAAGGAAGATCCGATTCTGTTGTATGAGCAGACAAAGAAACAGGCATAAATCAGTGGTCAGTGGTCAGTGGTCAGTAGTCAGTAATCAGTGACCAGTATTAATTAATTGTAACCGTTCCCGGCTTGAAACTTGAAATTGAAAATTGGGAAGAACAGTACAAAAGCATGCCTGCCCGCCATCGCTCTCGCTCAGGCGAGGCGGGCGGGAAGGCCAAATTTCTATTTTCTAATTTCAATGTTCCGTGAACGCTTACTAATAATTTAAGCAAAAGAAATTTTATTAATAATGATAAATATCCCAAAAATATTCAAAGATGACACGCCGGTGCAGCCAAAACAAAAGCTCCCGCTTTTACCTTTAAGGGATATTGTGGTTTTCCCCCATATGGTAGCCCCTCTTTTTGTTGGACGGACAAAATCTATAAATGCGCTTACCAATGCCATGAATAAAGACAAGAATATTTTTCTTGCCACACAGAAAAAGGTGGGTATTGATAGTCCACGGGAGAAAGATATTAATTCTATTGGTGTTTTTGGAAAAGTGCTTCAACTGCTCAAGCTCCCTGATGGCACGGTTAAGGCTCTTGTTGAGGGAAAGTCAAGGGGCTGCATAAAACTTTTTATTCAGGATAAAGAGTTTTTCAGTGTGGAGGTTGAGCCAGTAGTTGAGCCGGAAATTCAGGTTGCGGAAGCTGTTGCGCTCAGCAGAGCTGTTATTGAGAGCTTTGAGGAATATGCCGGCTTGACAAAGAATATTTCGAAAGAGCTTGTTGGCAATATCGCTGCCATATCCAATCCATCTCAGTTGGCAGATACAGCCGCCGCTCATTTTTCATTTAAAATTGAGGATAAACAGAATCTTCTGGAAACCTTTTCTCCCAACAAGCGGCTTTCTATTCTTCTTAGCTTGATAAAAATGGAAATCGATATTTTTAACATGGATAAGAGGATAAAATCCCGCGTAAAAGAGCAGATGGAGAAAACTCAGAAAAGTTATTATTTGAATGAACAGATGCGGGCAATAAGAAAGGAGATGGGAGCTGGGGAAGACCCAGGTGACGAACTCAAAGAGCTTGAGAAACAGATCAAACGGAAGAAAATGTCTAAGGAGGCGGCAGGTAAAGCAAGGCAAGAGCTTAGAAAGCTCAAGATGATGACTCCAATGTCAGCAGAAGCAACGGTAGTTCGAAATTATATTGAATGGATGATAAGTCTTCCCTGGTTTGAACGTAGCAGGGTGCGAAATAATCTTGATGAAGCAGAAAAAATTCTAAATGAAGATCATTACGGTCTTGAGAAACCAAAGGAACGCATACTCGAATATCTTGCGGTCCAGTCGCTTGTCAAAAAGGTCCGTGGCCCAATACTTTGTTTTATCGGTCCTCCTGGTGTCGGAAAAACTTCGCTTGCCAAATCTGTTGCAAGAGCTACAGGAAGAAAATTTATTCGTCTTTCACTCGGAGGTGTCAGGGATGAGGCTGAAATTCGAGGACACAGGCGTACATATATAGGAGCTATGCCCGGTAAAATTATTCAGTCTTTGAAAAAAATTGGTGTCAATAATCCTGTATTTTGTCTTGATGAAGTGGATAAGATGAGTATGGATTTCCGTGGCGATCCTTCGGCCGCTCTTCTTGAAGTACTTGATCCGGAACAGAACTTTAGCTTTAATGATCATTATTTAGATGTGGATTACGATCTAACTGATATCCTTTTTATCACAACGGCAAATACCTTACCTGAAATACCTCTTCCACTTCAGGACAGGATGGAAATTATTCGCTTACCGGGTTATACAGAGTATGAAAAATATCATATAGCCAGGGATTTCCTTATAACTAAGCAGATAAAAATGAACGGGCTTGAGGGTAAGAATATACGGTTTTCTGAAAAGTCAGTTTATTCAATTATAAGACTATATACTCGTGAGGCCGGGGTAAGGAATTTAGAGCGCGAGATTGCTTCCATATGTCGCAAGATTTCACGTGAAGTTGTAAAAAATAAAGGCAAGGACACATTTAATATAACTGAAAAATCTATGCAGAAATACTTGGGGCCGCCTCGTTTCAGGCATGGTCAGTTAGAGGAAAAGGATCAGATAGGTCTGGTTACCGGCCTTGCATGGACACAGTTTGGTGGCGATCTGCTTTGTGTTGAGACTTTGATTATGCCTGGCAAAGGTGAGCTTATCATGACCGGCAAACTGGGTGATGTAATGAAAGAATCCGCCCAGGCTGCCGTAAGCTATGTCCGCTCACGCGCTGATAGGCTTATGATTGATAATGAGTTCTACAAGAAGTATGATATTCATATCCATGTTCCTGAAGGAGCCATACCAAAGGATGGCCCTTCTGCAGGCATCTCTATATGTACGTCCATAGTCTCAGCTCTAACGAAAAGGCCTGTTTACCGCGATATTGCAATGACAGGTGAGATAACATTGCGTGGCAGGATACTCACCATTGGGGGACTAAAGGAGAAAATTCTGGCTGCACATAGAGGGGGAATAAAGAAAATTATTATCCCCGCAGAAAACGAAAAAGATATAAAAGAAATACCTTCAATCATATTAAAACAAATAGATATCGTCCTTGTTGAGCATATGGACGATGTTTTGTCTCAAGCCCTGATTGTTAATGAGGGAGACATCCTTTTTAAGAAAGATGATATTTCTTTTGAAATGATACCTGAGCCAAAAAATATCGAGCATGGCGCAGCTATTATTTAATCTTGACATCGCATTAATTAATTAGTACTCAAAAGCCTTTTAAAATATTAAGGTCAGTTATTTGTATTAAAATCGTTCGGGCGGGTAGCTCAGTTGGGAGAGCATCGGCCTTACAAGCCGAGGGTCACAGGTTCAAGCCCTGTTCCGCCTACCATAAAATTTATAAAAATTTTGGCAGGCATTACGATAAACACATATTGAGACTTTTGAAAAATGTTCAATTTTGTTCAAGTTCAAGGAAGGCGAAAATTTTAAATGCAGGAATACATTGAGTATTTCGAGGCTTAAAATTTGAGCCTGACACCGGCACGAAGTGAAGCTTCAGCGCTATTTGGGCAAAAGGGGACGTTTTGCAAAGGTCTCATATTATATTTTCTATTTGGGGGCGTAGCTCAGTTTTGGTTAGAG
>VMSQ01000202.1 GCA_013792055.1 Desulfobacteraceae bacterium | reverse complement strand
CATAAACTTGCCAAAACTTATGCATAGAGAAGCTGTTTGCAAACCGCTTATATAAAATAAAATATAAAAATATCATATAATTATGTCAAGATAAATTGAACATTTGCCGGTTGGTATAAACCTTGCTCTAAGATATTGTATGTATTCAAAAAAAATAGTTAAAAACTATATGCATCCTCTTGATAAATATTGTTACATTAATGAGGATGACAGTATACATAAAGCTCTTGTCCTTATGGATGAAATAAGGAAAGAGAGTAAACTTCTATGCCTGGTTGTATTGGGAGCAGGTTCGTCTGAAAGGGAAATAATAAAGGGTTTTGTGACTCCTTCAGAACTTGTTTTCGGATTGTTATCTCACTTTTTAAAAGGTGTTCAAAGAAGCGGTCCGATTTTTTGGGAAGGGCAATTTGAAACAGAATGTCTCGAAGGAGTGAATAAACGTGTAGAGGAGATAATGCTTCCTATTAAGACTTATGTTAGAGGAAGTGAAATGCTTATGGAGGCTGTTTTTTTACTGGACAAATACAGGATGGATTTCTTGCCGGTAGTAAACAAGGATGAAGTGGTTGGAATAATTCATCTTGATGATATTTTAGAGGAGATTTATGGCATTATACTGAAATAGGTTTGCTTTATTTTGTTGTGGTGTATAGGTGTAACAATTGGGAGGTAGTATATGTAATCTAAAAACATATTGATGATAGAAATTATATAGTATATTTTACTTGCTATATATAAAAAATAATGCGTTGGGCATAATTAATAAGTGAATATGAATTATTTTTCTTAAAACATAACTATATCAATAAAGGTTTGATGATGACAGAAATAAAGAAGTTATTAATTCCTCTTACAGATTATCCTCATATGCCTTACTGGGCAACCCTGGAAGAGGCGATTGTCCTGTTAAATTTTTCCCATGGGTCTGGATATCATACTGTTTTAGTCTTCGATGAGTTTTATAAATTACTGGGCATGTTACACTGGAAGGATATACTCAGAGCTATCAATCCAAAATTCAAGGAACTTTCTTCTGAGGGGATCGATATTATAACTTCCTGGGATGACAACAAATTCAAAATGCCTATAAAAGATTTTATGTCACCTTTTGACATAACAGTTGATGCCGGCGATGATATCTTAAAAGTAGCTTATCTGTTACTTCAGCATGATATTGATATAATCCCTGTTAAGGAGTCGGAAAAGGTGTTAGGGGTTGTGCGAATGCATGATATATTTCATGAGATAACCGGCTTTATCCTTCAGTCTAAAAAATAGTTGGGATATATGAGAAATACGGACAAAATTTCGACTAAAGCTTAAAAAGGTTTGAAATGCGTCGTCTATTGAACATATTCAGAAGAAAGGTCGTTGCTCCTAAGCCTGTCCAGGAAGAGGGGCGGCCATTTAAGGAAAGATATGTTTACTTCAAAAGACTTCTCTCTGAAAACAACACTGTTTTAGAGATTATGGCAGATATGGAGGAAAAGCTTTCAGGCGAATATATATTCGATATGAATTATGTCAGGACCAGTTGCAGTAAACTGGTGGACAGCGTTCAGAATATTATCGTGAATCTTGATAAACTCTCAAAAGGTAAATACCCTAATCTTTATTTTGCATTCGCAAAGATTAATTCGAAAATCGAGGCAACCCTTACAAACAAGACTGAAATTCCGGTAACGGATTTTACTATTCCCTTTGATTCAGTGACAAAAGATATGGTCAACAGTGTTGGTGGTAAAAATGCCAACCTTGGTGAGATCAAGAATAAGATTGGCCTGCCTGTTCCTGAAGGTTTTTGCATAACTGCTTACGCATTTAAAAAATTTATTGAATTTAATGACTTAAAAAATAAGATTATTCTAAGTTCAGTAGATATAGTTGATATGGAAGGTTTAAATAGAATCAGCAGGGAAGCGCGGGACCTGATTATGAATTCTCAAATCCCTCCTGATATTGAAAGCAGTATATCGAATGCATTCTCAGAACTATCCCGGAAAATCTCCAGCAGAGCCGGCTCACCAACAGCCTCGGTCCGCAGCAGCGCTATACATGAAGATGCCAAGTTTACCTTCGCAGGTCAGTATAAAACTGCGCTCAATGTTAAAGCTGACAATGTTATAGAAAACTATAAAAGAGTTATCTCCAGTCTGTTTAACACAAGAGCCATATTTTACTACAAGAGTAAAGGATTTGAAGAAGAAGATATGGTCATGGCGGTTGGAGTAGTTGAAATGATTGATGCCAAGGCAAGCGGGGTTATGTATTCGAGTGATCCAACCGATGCTGAAAAGAATGACATTATCATCAATGCTGTATGGGGCCTTGGTAAGTATGCAGTTGATGGGACAGTAGCCCCAAACGTATATATAGTATCCAGGGATGAACCAAGGACAATTTTGGAAAAAACTACGCCTGTACAGGAGGTTATGCTCAAATGTAATCCAAAGGAGGATGTAGTTGAAGTTGAAGTTCCGGAGGAGATAAGGGCAGCTTCATGTTTAACCGATGACCAGATAAAGTTTCTTGCTGATTATGCCCTGGTGCTTGAGAAACATTATAACATACCTCAAGATATAGAATGGGTACTTGATGAAAAGAATAAATTTTTTATTTTACAGACCAGACCCCTTAGGATCTTAAAAGAAAAACCCGTCAAGAATATTCAAGCGATTACAGATGGTTATAAAATTCTTATCAATAAAGGACAGATTGCATGCAAAGGTGTTGGTGCAGGAAAGGTTTTTTTTGTTAAAAATGATGAAGATCTTCAAAAGTTTCCTGAAGGTGCTGTTCTTGTGGCCAAACATACCTCACCCAAATTTGTCAAAGTAATGAACAAAGCCAGCGCGATTGTTGCCGATGTTGGAGGCATTACCGGTCATATGGCATCGCTGTCCAGAGAATATAATGTTCCTACCTTGCTTGATACCCAAGTAGCTATGAAGACATTGGAGGCTGGCAAGGAGATAACCGTTGATGCTATTAACGGAAATATTTATGAAGGGCGGATAGAAGAACTTATTGAAGCAGGAAAAAGGGAGAATCCCTTCAAGGATACAGCGGTTTTTAAATTCTTGCGTGCGCTATTAAATAATATAGTGCCTTTGAAACTAATTGATCCAGAAGATGAAAAGTTTAGTCCGGATTATTGTGAAACTTTTCATGATATAACAAGATTTGCCCATGAAGTGGCAATGAAAGAGATGTTTCAAATAGCCGATAGCCCTAATATCCCCAATATAAGAAAGCGAGAGGCTGTCAAGATTGAGGTTAAAATTCCCCTTGAGATATATGTTATTGACTTGGATGGCGGCATAAAAAGTGATTCAAAAAAAATAACGCCAGATCAAATTCTTTCCATACCAATGAATGCACTATTGCAGGGTATGATGGCCATGGAATGGCCTGGCCCACCTCCGATAAATGTGAAAGGATTCTTCAGCGTTATTGCCAGTACTACCATGCAGCCTCACTCCGAAAAGTTATTATGGGAACCCAGTTTTGCTATCATATCCAGGGAATACATGAACTTTAATATCAGGCTTGGCTATCATATCCAGACTGTCGAGGCTTTTGTCGGCGATAACATAAATGATAACTATGTCCGATTTTTATTTAAAGGTGGTGGTGCCTCTATAGATAGACGTGCCAGGAGGACCAGACTTATTAAAGAAATTTTAGAGCTGACGGATTTCGATGTAAAAAGGACCGGAGATGTTCTTGATGCAAGAGTCACCAAGTATGATAAATCAAATCTTTTAAAAAAACTAGGCATACTGGCTCGTTTGACAGCATACACAAAACAATTAGATATGACTCTTTTTAATGATGCCATGGTTGACTGGTATATAAAAGAGTTCTTAAGTAAATATTATACAGAAGACTGGGAATAAGATAGATTCAGCTATGTTTACATTTTTGATTATAAAGGTAAGATATAACTGTAAGGAAATTATACAATGAAGATAGAAGATGGTATGCTGGAAAACAAAGAATTTCTAAAGGCCATTATCGATGGAATCAGAGACCAGATTCTGGTTATTGATAATCAATACAGGATAGAAGAGGTAAATGAGGCGCTTTTAAATAGAATCGGTAAGCAAAAAAAAGAAATTATAGGCAAGTACTGTTATAAGGTTCTTCATGATGATGATAAACCCTGTCATATTTTAAATCATCTCTGTCCGGTGCAAGAAGTGCTAAAAACAGGCAAACCATGCGAAGTTCTTCATACCCATTATGAGAAGCAGCTTTCATATTACAGAGTTATAGCCTATCCGATTCTGGATAAAAACGGCGTTGTTACAAGGGTGATAGAAATGGCCAGAGATATCACCAAGTGGAAAAAGAGAGGAGATCAAATTTATCATACTCAAAAATTGATATTTTTAGGTAAACTGACAGCCGGACTGGCCCATGAACTCAATAATCCATTAGGAGTAATACTTGGTTTTTCAGATCTTCTTTTAGAAAAAACGGATCCGGGAAGTAAGAATCACCAAATACTTAAAACCATAGAGAGACAGGGGCTTAATTGTAAAAGAATAGTCGAGGATCTATTAAACTTTGCCAGACGTCCTGAAACAGATAGCTATTCTGTGGATGTAAATGCGAGTATTAATAGAGTGCTTTCAGTGGTTGAAGATATTTTGCTTAGAGAGCAGATCGTTATAGTAAGGAACTTTGATGAAGAGATTCCCAACGCGAGGGGAGATTCAGGACGTTTGCAGCAGGTATTTATCCATATAATTACAAACGCTGTTTTATCAATGCAAGAGGGAGGACGTTTGACTGTTTGTACCAGGCTCGACAACTCCGGCCATAACGTAGAGGTAATTTTTAATTCTACAGGAGATGAAATCAGCAAAGAATACAGAGACAAGATTTTTGGTCCATTTTCCACCACAATAGATGACGGGGCTGGGATAGGAATAGGACTTTCAGCCAGTCACGATATAGTGGCCGACTATGATGGTGACATAAGCTTTAAGACTGTGACTGATGAAGAAGACAAAGATAGAAAAGGTTCAACTTTTACCGTTGTTCTGCCTGCTGTCTCATTAGAGAAATGATAAATTTTTTGTCAATTATATATACAGCAATACTTCCATAAGGTGAGACCTTTGAAGTTAATAGGATATTACAGGAAGAAATACTTTAATGTAAGAAGAGCCATACTCTTAGTTGGCACTCTTATAATTGTACTTCTTATGGTAGCTGTATATATTGGTCTGAACTCTTCCATGCATATGAAAGAGATTATCTGTGATGATTATAATCAGCAGCAGTTGGTGTTAGCCAGGTATGCTGCCAGCAGAATGGAAAACAGCCTGGATTATATCCGGCGTGAGCTTTTACTTTTAAACCTTTCCCCTTCAATTCAATATGTTGAAAAGGTCTCTTGGGCAAGTCGGATGAATATAACATTATCCGCAATTAAGGATGAGGGGGTATTTGAAATAAAGCTTATAGACCGTAGCGGAAAGAAAGCATATATTATTGATAATAGAGGAATGTCGCTCGTTATCCATGGTGATTTTATCAATACAGATTATTTTAAATGGGCAATTAGGAAGGAAAATAAAGATAGAATTTATTCCGGTGAAATCAAAAAAGAAAGTACCAGGCATGCTGATAAACTTTATATGAGTTTTGCTATACCTACCTATGAGGAATCAATTGACGAGGCGCATCCTGTGCCGACTGGACGTCAATCCGGAGTACTCGCATTTACTGTTGACATAACATATCTGGTTAGAAAAGCTGCTCAAGTAATAAAACCAGGTAAAACAGGATATGCATGGGTTATAGATAAAAGAGGCTTGTTTCTTTATCATCCCCAAAGAGAATTTATCGGAGAGGATGCCTTTAAAATTCGTGCGAAGAAAGCGCCGGAAATATCTTTCACCAAAATTAACGAAATACAAAAGGAAAAAATGCTTAAAGGCAAGGAAGGTACAGGCAATTATATTTCAGGATGGCACCGGGGTATAGAAACTGAGATGGAAAAGTTGATTGCATATTCACCTGTTTACCATCAAGGTGAATGGTCCTGGTCTGTGGCCGTTGCATCACCAATGAGCGAGGTGGAGGGCATTATTCATTCGGTATATGTTCGCCAGTTTTATATTCAGGGCACTATAATCTTAGCCATTATTCTAGGTTGCATATATGTGATTGGCTTTGAGAGGCGTTGGGCTGTCGCTCTGCAAAATGAGGTAAAGGAGAAAACAGCAGATCTGGAGGAGTTTTTAGAAAAGCTAAAAAAATCAGAGGAGAAATACAAGACTCTTGTTGAAAGTGCACAGGACCTGATATTTACGGTTGATGAGGATGGAAAGTTCCTTTCAGTGAATAGATGCTCGGCAAATTTTTTTAAGGACAGCCCGGATAATTTAACAGGAAAAAATATGTACGATCTTTTTGCCGAAGAGAGTACGAAACTGCAGATGGGTTTTGTTGAACAGGTGTTCGAAACCGGAAAGAATCTAAATGTAAAATATCCGGTTAAAGCAGGTAATATCGATTATTGGTTTACCAGCAACTTTGTTCCACTCAAGGATGAGTCCGGAAAAGTTTATGCCTCTCTGGTGATAGCAAGGGATATTACAGAACGTAAGAAACTTGAGGAAGAACAGATGTTTAATACAGAGAAGTTGGCCTCACTCGGAAAATTGGCAGCCAATGTTGCACATGAACTCAATCAGCCGATAGCGGTGATTTTAGGTTTTGCAGATATTCTTTTAGAAAAACTGGAAGCCGGTAGCAAAAATCATGAGATTACCGAAACAATAGAAAGGCAGGCTCAAAATTGCAAGAGGATTGTTGAAAGCATCCTCGGTTTTGCCAGATATCCGGATAAAACTGATTATTCAACCGATGTCAACGAAAGCCTTGAAAGAGTACTTTCGGTGATTGAGAATATCTTGGCTACAGAAAAGATAACTTTAAAAAAGAATATTACCAAAGGTTTGCCCAAAGTTAGAGGAGATTCGGGCCATCTGCAGCAGGTATTTATGAATTTAATCACCAATGCTGTTGCTGCTATGCGGGAGGGAGGAGTTTTGACTGTTTCTACCGGACTGGATTTCACTGGGAGTAATGTGGAAATTCTTTTTAAAGATACAGGACACGGTATTAAGAGAGAATACAGGGACGAGGTACAGAAGGCTTTTTTTACAACAAAAAAGAGAGGGGAAGGTACAGGTCTGGGGCTTTCGGTTAGTTATGGTATTGTGTCAAAGTACGGTGGAAAAATAAACTTTGAGACCGTGGCTGAAGAAGAGGATAGGGAGAAGAAGGGTACAGCTTTTATTGTAACCTTACCAGTTGTACTCACCGAAAGCAGGTAAATCTCAAATAGAACCTAAACCCAATCCAATTCAGGCATTTTGTCTGACAAGGGGACGTTTTTCACAGGTCTCACAAGGAGGTATGATGACTGCAAATATTTTAATTGTTGATGATGAGCTGGATATGCTTGCTCTTCTCGCCATGATTGTTTCAGAAAAGACTGATCACAAAGTCACTACTACCAACAATCCTTTAGAGGTCGTTCAATTTGTGAAAAAAGGAGACTTTGATCTGGTTATAAGTGATCTAAAAATGCCGGGCATGAATGGTATAGAACTCGCCGGTGAGATTAGAAAGATTGATAAAAACATTCCCATATTAGTTATTACAGCATATGCTTCCATTGAATCAGCAGAAGAGGCTGTAAGCAAAGGCGTCTATGATTACATTACCAAGCCCTTTCGCAAAGAGCAGATATTGATCGCCATTAACAGGGCTCTGGAATGGAAGAATATGAGAAGTGAACTTGAAAAGCTAAGGGGGCAAGGCAAAGAAGGATAAATGAATACGTTGAGTGGTTTAATGTTTCAGCTTCAGCCCCCCCATACAACTCTTTCCTGCGTCCTTTCGGTATGTGGCGGTTGTCAAAAATATGTTTCGTTTGAATAAATATGGCAATATTCGTAACTTCTCAATAAGTCCGGGCAAATTACATGATACAAGACTCGCCAACTGATAATAAAATGTAAGAATATCTGAAACTCGCATATAAGTGAGCCTAAAGAAAAAACAGTAGCCAAACCTTTATTAATGCAATTATGTTATACGCTGGAACATTTTTTAGAAGCTGTATTTTCTTATGCGCTGTTTTTTCTCAAAGCTCACTAAGATGCTCAAACAGTCAGCTCTTTTACATTTTATCACCAGCGGACTCGTCTTTTTTATCTTTACCCGAACTTTTTGAGAAGTTACAAATATCCTCGCTAACTGTTTGATCATTTTGAACTTTTCCAAGTCTTGTTTCACTAAAATTACAGTGTATTCTGGGGGATCATGGAAGAAGAACAAAAATTAAAGTTACAGGCGGAGTTGCTGGAGGCCAAGTTGTTTTTACAGGCTGTTATCGACGGTATTAGAGACGAAATTATAGTTATTGACATGGCTTACAGGATAAAGGGAGCAAATGAAGCGTCTGTAAAAAGACTTGGTAAACCGAAGCATGAGATTATTGGGAAATATTGTTATTGGGTTCTTCATAATATGGATAAACCCTGTGATATGCTCAATCATTACTGCCCTATGCAAGACACACTCAAAACATCTGAACCTTGCGGGGTCTTGTATACACATTTTGTAGGGCGTAAAGTTAAATGTGACAGAGTTATAGCCTGTCCAGCTTTGGAAGATCTGGGCCTTGTTCCCCAACTAGTTGTAATGGAAGGGGATATTGCAAAATCAAAAAAGAATTCAGGGGGGCTGTTTGATACACAGATATTGACGCCCCAGGGAAAGTTGGCTGCTGCTGTGGCCCATGAACTCAATAACCCACTGGCGGTAATCCTTGGTTTTACCGATCTTCTCATGGATAAGATGGACTCTGACAGCCAGAGCCATGAGATTCTTAAAGCCATAGAAAGGCAAGCGCATAATTGTAAGAGGATTGTTGAATGTCTTTCAATCTTTACCAGATATCCTGAGACAACTGAGTATTCTACTGACGTCAATGCAAATCTTGAAAGGATGATTTCTGTGATTGAGAATATCCTGGATGCAAAAAAGATCACCTTAGATAAAAACCTTGCAAAAGATTTACCAAAAGCAAAGGGGAATATGGGAGATTTACGTCAGGTTTTCATGAACTTAACTACCAACGCTATTGCTGCCATGAATAGAGGAGGACATTTGACCGTTTCTACCAGACTTACCTCCGGCAATAGACTGGAGATTATCTTCAAGGATACAGGATACGGTATTAAAAGGGAATACAGAAACAGGATATTTGATCCCTTTTTCACCACAAGGAAGGGAAGGGAGGGAGCAGGAATGGGGCTTTCGGTCAGCTATGATTTAGTAAGCAAATATGGTGGAGATATTACCTTTGAAACAGTGGCTGAAGAAGAGGACAGAGAGAGAAAAGGTACTACCTTTACAGTGTCTTTGCCTGTTGCTCCTTTGGAAAGTGAACAGATCTAAACTGAAGTTAGTGCGCTTCGGGCGCTAAGTTAATGCAGGCGTGCCTGCACAGGAGGTAAAGATGACCGCACAGATCTTAATTGTGGACGATGAACTGGATATACTTACCGTTCTTGCTATGATAATTAAAGATAAGACCGATCACAAAGTCACTATTACCAACAATCCTTTGGAGGTTCCTGAACTGATTAAAGAAGGCGTTTACGATCTACTGATTACTGATCTCAAGATGCCGGGTATGGATGGTATTGAACTCATGGGTGAGGTTAGAAAGCTGGATAAATATATTCCCGTACTTATCATTACTGCCTATGGCTCCCCTGAGTTGGCAGAAAAGGCTATAAATAAAGGCGCCTATGACTACATCACCAAGCCCTTCCGTAAGGAACAGATACTGATTGCTATTAATAGGGCACTGGAATGGCAAACGATGAACAAAGAACTGCGCCGACTAAAGGACAAAGCCGGAGAGTAAGAAAGAGGGATAGAGAAGTGGTAACTGCTCAGGTTCACGGTTCAATGGTTCACGGTTCAAGGTTAGAAAACGATGAAGAGTACATTTCGCTCAACGAATTCAAAGATGTTTACGAGCAGGCCGGACGAATCCCGCGTGGCGGGACTGCTGTTCGTGGATTCATCAACTATCTCAAAAAATATGAAAAGCGCAAGGCGACCAACCCTGAACCGTGAACCGTGAACCAGACAACCTGAGTAGTTACGAGAAGTGTTGCTGTAATATTAACTTTGCCGATAGCTAAAGAAAGGAAAGTCCATGAAAAGGTTCATCAAAAAAGCTTTTTTTCTTATCATTACCACCTTCCTTGTTATAGCTGTTTATTACGCCATAATTCCTAACGCATTCTCTGAAGAAACAAATCAAGAGCCACGCTACGTTGGAATGGAGAAATGCAAGAACTGTCACGCAGAGCATGTAGAGACATATTCTAAGTGGAAATATTCCAGAAACTTTCGCGTACTGGAGATGAGGGGTAAGGATCGAGATCCTGAGTGTCTGCGCTGTCACACCACTGGCTACGGGAAACCGGGTGGCTTTGTTGATATAGAGACCACACCGGACATGAAGAATGTTCAGTGCGAGGTATGCCATGGGCCTGCAAGCTTACATGTAAGTGCACCAACTGTAGAAGTGCATCAAAGGACGTTAAGCATTCCTAAAAACATTTGCACTACATGTCACTATCAGCATAAGCATATGGGATATTGAGAAAATGGGTCGAATTCGTTTATTTATAGACAATCTACGATTCAGGATAGGTGTGGTCACTTTGGCGACTAAAGTGACGGCAGGTGTAAGCCTGATTTTAATTGTGGTGATGGGCGTCTTTACTTACTATGATACAGTGACACGAGTAAGGTATCACCTTGACAAGCAGGAAGAGCGGGCATTTGAGATTAGCGATACAGTAATGAGAAGCATTGAGTACCCCATGCTGGATGGAGAGATGGCGGCTGTGCAGGCTATTCTGGAAAAGTTGTATACTTTGAAGGATGTGGCAGTGGTAACTCTTTGCGATACCACAGGTGTTATCAAACACAGCGGATTGCCAGATGATATAGGCAAGGCTGACAATTCAGAGATTACTAAAGAGTCTTTGCGCACCAGTTCCCTGGTTAAGGGCTTGGAGATGTTGGGAGAAGAAAAGATACTTCATCATGCCATGCCTATCCCCAATGAAAAAAACTGTTATAAGTGCCATGGAGATAAAATGAAAACATTGGGGATCTTAAACGTGGGAATTCACTGGACTGCTATAGAAGAAAGAATAACAGCAATCAGGAATAGAGAGATTAGCTTGGCCATGGTTTCCCTTGTTGTTGTGGGGTTTTTCTTAGCCCTGTTCTTAACCAAATACGTTACTCGCCCCATCTCCATTCTTACCCGATTAGCCGATGAACTTAGCCGCGGGGAACCAGGGTTTGAATTTGGCAGGATGCTCAAATGCTGGGAGGTAGAAAAATGTAATAGAACCGAGTGCCCGGCGTATGGAAATCCTGACATCATGTGTTGGTATATGGATGGTACCCTCTGTAAGGTTGAGCCATCAGGGAGATTTCCGGAAAAACTGGATATGTGTCGGAAATGCATGGTCTATAGAGCCCATGTAGGTGGCGAGATGGTCCAGTTGGCGGACTCATTCAAGCATATGGTCTATAGACAAAATATTTCCGAAAAAGAGATAGAAAAATTAGAGAAAAGAACCCAGTTAATACAGGCTGCTAAAATGTCTACCCTGGGGGAGGTGTCGTCAGGCGTAGCCCACGAGTTGAATCAACCGTTAAATGTTATTGGTGTAGATGCTGACTTTATTATGAAGATGATCAAAAGGGGTAATAAGATTGAGGATGAAGAATTAATGACAGTGGTCGAAGAAATTAAGGCCCAGGTGCGTAGGGCATCGGCAATCATCACTCATCTGCGGGACTTTGCAAGAGTGAGTATTGGAACAGAGAAGGTTAGTGTGAATAAACCTATCAGAAATGTCTTTATGATACTGGGACAACAGTTGAAATTACGTGAGATAGAGGTTCAACTAAACCTGGATGATAACATACCCTTTATAATGGCGGACAATAATAAGTTAGAACAGGTCTTTATAAATCTGGTTGTCAATGCCAGGGATGCCATTGAAGAGAAAGGCAAATCAGGGGGTAAAGTGAGTGTAAGATCATTTTTTGAAAAGGGACAGGTCAAAGTTTCTATATCCGATACAGGAACGGGTATTCCCGAGGATATAATAGATAAGATATTTGAACCTTTCTTTACCACCAAAGAAGTAGGTAAGGGAACAGGGTTAGGCATGTCCATCAGCTATGGAATTATTAAAGATTATGGGGGAACCATAAAGGTAAAAAGCAAGGTGGGACTGGGTACATCCTTTGAGTTGAAATTTCCTGCAAGCTTAGATACTTAAGAGAGTAGTAACATGTTAAAGCTTTTACTAATCGATGATGAAGAGCCCATAAGGATAGCTCTGGGAAGATCGCTGAGAAGCGATGGCTACGAGGTGCTGACGGCAGAGGATGGCAAGATAGGGATAGAGGTGTTTAAGGAAGAAAATCCTTCAATCGTCTTAACCGATATGAAGATGCCCGGTATGGATGGGATTGAGGTTCTGAAAAGTATTAAGAAAATCAACCCTGAAGCCGAGGTGATAGTTATTACCGGGCACGGGGATATAGACATTGCCATCCAATCACTGCAACTTGACGCATCAGATTTTATCACCAAGCCTATTGCAGATGAGGCTCTATCAGTTGCCCTAAAACGGGCCAGGGAAAGGCTGGATATCAGGAGAAAGCTCAGGGAATACACTGACTCTCTGGAAGATAAGGTTAAGGAAGCAACAGAGGAGTTAAGAGAAAGATACGAGTTTGAAGCCAATCTGATTCAGCATTCCATCGACGGTATAATCGCCACCGATAAACAGGAAAACATAATAATCTTCAATCAAGGTGCGGAGAGCTTATTTGGATATTCTAAGGATGAAGTGATAGGGAAGATGGATATCAGGAGTCTTTACCCACCAGAGATTGCTGAAGAAATCATGCAAAATTTCTATAGTAAAGAACGCGAAACCAAGGGTATGCACAGGTGGCTTGAGACATTCGTTTTAGGCAAGGGCGGTCACAAAATACCGGTAAGATTTTCAGGAACCATACTGTATCGAAACGGCGAGGTAATTGGCTGCGTTGGTTTCTTCAATGACTTGAGGGAGATAAAGCGGCTGGAGCATGAACTAATCAAGTCCGAAAGGTTAGCTGCTACTGGACAAACTGTAGCAGGCCTTGCCCACTGCATCAAAAACATTGTAGTCGCTCTTGAGGGAGGAGTTGATATAGTAAATGTAGCGCTTGAGAAGAATAATATGTCTAACATCAGCATTGGCTGGGATCTTGTGCAAAGAAATATCGGCAAGGTCTCCAGACTCGTTTTGGATCTCCTCAGTTACTCAAAGGAACGTAAACCTGAATATGAGAAATACTCACCTAATATAATCGCGGATGAGGTCTGTGAACTGATGGATTCTGAAGCAAAGAAAGCCGGTATAGAGATTGCCGGAGATTTTGATCCAAACATAGGCAAGGCATTTTTTGATCCCAGAGGTATTCATCGGTGTCTGCTTAACCTGGTTTCTAATGCCGTTGATGCCTGTATATCCGATAAAGATGAGAACAAGAAACACCTGGTACGCGTGACCACGAGGCGTGAAAGTGATGGAATGATTACATTTCAGGTTTCCGACAATGGTTGTGGTATGTCTGAGGAAGTCATAAAGCAAATCTTCACCAGCTTTTTCAGCACCAAGGGATTAAAGAGGACCGGCCTCGGCCTGCTCATTACCCAGAAGATAGTGCAGGAGCATGGGGGAACTATAAAGGTAAAAAGCAAGTTGGGACTGGGCACATCCTTTGAGTTGAAATTTCCTGCACGCTTAGATACTTAAATATTTTAAGAGGGTAGTCATGTTAAAGCTTTTACTAATCGATGATGAAGAGCCTATAAGGGTAGCTCTGGCAAGATCGCTGAGAAGCGATGGTTATGAAGTGCTGACGGCAGAGAATGGCGAGAAAGGCATAGAGGTGTTTAAGAAAGAAAGTCCTTCAATCGTCTTAACCGATATAAAGATGCCCGGTATGGATGGGATTGAGGTGCTGAAAAGGATTAAGGAGATCAGCCCTGGGACCGAGGTGATAGTTATTACCGGTACATTGTATGAAGATATGGACATCACCGTCCAATCGCTGCAACTTGACGCATCTGATTTTATCACCAAGCCTATTACAGATGAAGGCTTATCAGTTGCCCTAAAACGGGCCAGGGAAAGGCTGGATATCAGGAGAAAGCTCAAGGAATACACTGACTCTCTGGAAGATAAGGTTAAGGAAGCAACAGAGGAGTTAAGAGAAAGATACGAGTTTGAAGCCAATCTGATTCAGCATTCCACTGACGGTATAATCGCCATTGATAAACAGGAAAACATAATAATCTTCAATCAAAGTGCGGAGAGCTTATTTGGATATTCTAAGGATGAAGTGATAGGGAAGATGGATATCAGGACTTTTTACCCATCAGAGACTGCCGAAGAAATCATGCAAAATTTCTATAGTAAAGAAAGTGAAACCAGGGGCATGCAAAGGTGGCATGAGACGTTCGTTTTAGGCAAGGAAGGTCACAAAATACCGGTAAGATTTTCAGTAACCAAACTGTATCGAAACGGCGAGGCAATTGGCTGTGTTGGTTTCTTCAACGACTTGAGGGAATAAAGCAAAAAATATTATATATGCTAATTATACATGCAGTTAATATAAAAGGAAAAGAAGCAACAGTAAATTTCATTTAATTGCAGGGCCAATTAAATATGACCCTGCAATTAAATGTATATGATGTTAATGGCTTAATGCTCCAGCCTCAGTCCCCATCCTTCAAACATGAATAAAATTGCAAAACCATACCACAGCGTGTAAACCACATAGAAAACTAAAGAAAAGATAACGATCCCTACTTTATCGCCAATTTTCTGCGGCTCGATTTTATAGTAGTTATATGAAGTTTCAACAACCTTCTTTATTGCCGATGAAACAACCGTGGCTTCTTTGAACAGCTTCTGCTTTTTCAGGTTTTTATCTGCCGCAGTTAGAGCCTTATGCCAGTTATAAAGAACCTGCCTTTCATTATAGCCATACTTGCTGGAGACCGTTGTTCCGTCATTATTATACATGCTGTCTGAATCTTCCAGGCAGTTCGCGAGGATATTACCAAGGTCGCCGGATATATTTAGCTGGGCTTCAGATACTTCTGCTGTTGCTCCAGCCTTTGTAAACAAAGATGCTGTCTGTTGGGCCTGGTTCTCATCTGCCATTTTCAGAGCCATTGTAACTTTATTTCCTATGAACTTATCGGTTTCTTCCTGTACCTTGGGGATATAGTAGGCTGAACCTTTGGAAATGGAGTTATACAGAGAATCCAGATAGTCCAATCCGTTCTGTCCATTAAAGACAGGTGAAAATATTATAAAAAGAACAACAAAAAAAGCCGCCAATAATACAAAACCGCCGTAAAATTCTTTTTTATTAGCAATCATGATTACACCTCCTCTCCCTTAAGTCTTGGAATGTTGGTCAGAAACGTTCCAATTACCCAGACTGAAAATGCACCTATTACAATGAAGAATGCCCAGATACCTATGGTTTCAAGCACGCTTGCGAGTCCCGGGTTTATTTTAATAACTTCCATTGCGTTAAGCTTTG
>VMSQ01000339.1 GCA_013792055.1 Desulfobacteraceae bacterium | reverse complement strand
GTCTTAATAGGAAGCATTATCTCCTCTACACGTTTATTCACTCCTTCGAGACATTCTGTTTTAAACTGTCCTTCCCAAAAAATCGGACCGCTTCTTTGAACCCCTTTTAAAAAGTGGGATAACAATCCGAAAACAAGTTCTGAAGGAGTCACAAAACCCTTTATTATTTCCCTTTCAGACGAACCTGCTCCCAATACAACCAGGCATAGAAGTTTACTCTCTTTCCTTATTTCATCCATAAGGACAAGAGCTTTATATATACTGTCATCCTCATTAATGTAACAATATTTATCAAGAGGATGCATATAGTTTTTAACTATTTTTTTTGAATACATACAATATCTTAGAGCAAGGTTTATACCAATCGGCAAAGAATCAATTTATCTTGACATAATTATATGATATTTTTATATTTTATTTTATATAAGCGGTTTGCAAACAGCTTCTCTATGCATAAGTTTTGGCAAGTTTATGCCAAAAAGGATAAAAGTTTGCCGTTTCAATTCTGAATCTATTTGACACTGGTATTTATTCAGGTTAAAAAGACATATTAATATTCGCATACCCAAGTAATATTTGAATTTTGTAGATAAAAAGCTGTAAAAGTATATGAAACTGCATTCTCCCTATATAAAGCACCTCCAGAAATCAATCATGCATGAGTTCATCCTGGGCGCAGAAGTGATGCACTCCATTATGCAAACTGTAAATCAAGTGGCCAAACACGACGTTAATGTACTGATTACAGGTGAAAGCGGCACTGGTAAGGAACTGGTTGCCAAAATCATTCACCTGCAAAGCCCTAGATCTGAAAATCCCTTTGTGCCGGTGAACTCCGGCATTCTTTCAGGCCTTATGTTCGAAGACAAGCTTTTCGGTCATGAAAAAGGAGCCTTTACCGGCGCCATTTGTCAAGAAAAAGGCTGCTTTGAAATGGCTGACAAAGGGACCCTCCTCCTTGACGAGGTTTCTGATCTTCCTCTTGAAAATCAGATTGATTTTTTGCGTGTTTTAGAAGATTTTCGCTTTCACCGGATTGGAGGGAATGAAATATTTGAAGTAGACGTCCGTATTATATCGGCAACAAATAAAGACCTGAAAAACGAAGTCAAAAAGGGATTATTTCGAGAAGACTTATTTTACAGGCTTAATGTAGTTCCCATATATGTACCGCCCTTAAGAGACAGGAAAAACGTTATTCCAAAAATGGTTGACCGCTTTCTGAATCAATCGGCAATTAATTTTAAAAAACCAAAGCCAACTGTTAAGCCCGAAGTTATTGAACTGTTCTGGCGTTATGACTGGCCCGGCAATGTAAGGGAATTGAAAAATCTTTTAGAAAGAGTATTTATCCTCAACGATTACGATACTATAAGTGTAGAACATCTTCCTTCTGATTTTTTATGGCATTTTAAAGACCCCCACCGTATAAAGGACCTTGAGGAAATCAGAAGTGAGGCTGAAAAAAAAGCCATTATGGATACATTACACCGCCTTGCCGGCGACAAGGAAAAAACAGCAAAAATACTGCGTATAAGTCCAAGAACTTTAAGATACAAACTTCAGAAATATAACATAAAATATGAACGAAGTTCAAAACCCCCTGTATGATTTTTATACATTCCAACTTTAAGAAACCATGATCCCCAATTATTAATTTTTTTATGGTTCAATTCTGATTGATGGATAGATTCCTTTATTAACACCTGTTCTATATGGTTGAATTGTATTAAATGAAATAACTTGATCGTCCTGTGCATGACCACGGTCCTTATCGTCTTTAAAAAATGCACCGTTGGCATGTAGAATATGATTAATTCTTTTTTTAAAAGTACCAATAAAAACAGAACCTTTTCCTGTAAAAGTCATTTTACCAACAGTTATCGCATCTCGAGAATCTGAAAGTTTATCAAGACTAATACTGTGACTATCAAGATCATTTTGAGATCCGATATAACCCCATACAAGACGATTATCCGGTATTTCAACCGGTTCAGTTGAATCAATTATTGTATGAGGCATGACAATACAATTATCACCGATTACCAGTCTTGCAGTTGGTTTACCATTTAAAAAACAATTAAAGCCGACAAATGTTTCAAGACCTATTTCCGCATCGATAATTTTGCCACCATGTGCTGTAATATTAAAACCGGCTAAACGCGAATTAATTATATATGTATTTTCTTGAGCATTAGATCCTTTGCCCATTTCGGCATTTTCTAAAAATGCATGTTGAGATATTAGAACATTTTCACCAATACTGGTTTTTCCTTTAACAACAGCATACCTGCTAACAGCAGAACTAGGAGGAGCTTCTACAGGTATTATATTTACAACATCGAAAAGTGATTCATAATCTTTTTCTTTTTCTTTTACAAAATTATATATAATTCCACGCGGTTGATATGATTCGTTTACACCAATAAATTCATCCAGAACCCTTTTTTCAAATTTATACTTGAAACTAAAGCTGGGATTTCTAATCCATATTGTTCCCGGATCAATAATCGTCTGGAAAAGTTCACCCGCCTGAACATATGAAAATTCACCAATAATGCATGAATGAAGATTCATCAGATCAACTGTTGCAAAAGGTCCTAAGAAACATCCTTCAAGTGTAGAACCATGAATATTAGCGTAATGCGTTGATATTGTGTTTATGATAAGAAATTCTTCTGGTGTCCCAGGATTATGTGAATTATTGTGAACAAGTGTTTTGTAGAGCAGGCTGTGTCTGATGATTATTATTTCATCTTGAACAAGCGGAAGTTTGTTAGAGCTTAAACTGTTATTTCCTTTTCTTTTAAGTTCATCTCCTCTTATATCACTTTTATAGATTGCAGATCTTCCAACAGAACATTTTCCCAAAAAATAACTGCCGGATATATTAGAATTGCTAAAATGGAAATAAATCGGATGTTGAGAAGTGATTCCATAAAATGCATAAAATTTAAGCATCTTATCATGATTCATAGCTTTTTCTACAAAAGCATCTGCGTTAAATTCAAATTCCTGTAAACTTATATTTACTCTGTTTACAATTCTATCATTAAGACTTTTTAACTGCTCCATGCTTTATCCCCCTTTCTTTATCCCCTATAGAATTGAAGTATTAATAAACTGCCTGGATAAATAATCACAGATTAATAACTGAACACTTGCCGGGATTCATTATCCAAAGAATCCACCCGTTGAGAATTGTAAGAAAAGAAGTGTAGGGATAAGAATTATTGCAGTTTTATCAACAGCTTTAAGTGCCGGAACAAATGCTCTTAAAAAAGGATACTAATTTATTTTTAAATAAAAAATATCATAACTATAGTTGTGCGTCAAGCCGAAAATCGACAGACAAAGGTTATCATCTGATTGGCAAACATTCATCTGTTCTGGCAAAATCTTGCCAAAACTAAACATCCAAAAATTATTATCATCCAAAAATTTTTTATATAAATTTTTTACATATCAATAGGTTGCAATGGTTTTTTATAATTTTCTACCATTTGGTATAAACCTTGCTCTTTATGACGACTCAGGACATTCCGTCAACTAAAGGCTGTGAAATGATTATTTAGAGAGGATTGTATGAATCTATTTTTTCTATCTCTGTTGATAATATTTGCAGGGGGCCTGTTTGCCCCCTTAATCAGGCGACAATTTTTCATGATGAAGGTTTTCAGTGTCTTTACCATTGTTGCAGGATGCATTCTGGGTCTGGTTGACGCCGGATCCAAGCTGATAAATCCTGGAGAGTATGTTGCTTCTTTTAAATATCTAAAATCCTTTTCCCTTTCTTTTCAAATTGACGGTCTGTCAGCTTTTTTTCTGGTCACTATCTTCGCCATCTCTTTATTGGCAAGCATTTACAGTTTTCATTATATGGACAAAACTGACAAAGCCCTTCGCACAGCAACAAACTACCTTTTTTTCAGTCTGCTTATCGTGTCTATGGCGCTGGTAGTAGCCTCTAAAGGCATGATCACTTTTATGCTTTCATGGGAAATCATGTCCCTCTCTTCTTTTTTCCTGGTCATATTTAATTATGAGGCAATTGAAAATCGCAGGGCAGGTTATCTATATTTTGTTTTCTCTCATGTGGGGGCAATGTTTATCTTTGCAGGGTTTGGAGTAGCATATGCCCATACAGGCAGTTTAGGGTTTGGGCAAATGGTTTCATTGCCTGATACATTTAAACTTATAGTATTTATTCTATTCTTCATTGGTTTCGGCTCCAAGGCCGGCGTTTTTCCCTTCCACGTCTGGTTGCCCCACGCACACCCTGCTGCTCCAAGCCATATCTCAGCAGTTATGTCAGGCGTAATGATCAAGGTAGGTATTTACGGTATTATTCGTATGTATGTTCTTTTAAACTACCATTCACCAGTCATTGGAGGCATTGTTCTTGCGGCAGGTTGTATTTCCGGAGTCCTTGGAGTAGTCTATGCCCTGGGTCAGCATGACCTAAAACGGCTTCTGGCCTACCACAGTGTGGAAAATATTGGAATCATTCTCATTGGAACAGGAATCGGCATGATCGGTGTGTCATCTGGAAATGTTCCAATGGCAATACTTGGATTCTCAGGGGGCCTTTTGCATGTGCTCAATCATGCCATTTTTAAATCACTCCTATTTATGGGGGCAGGAATGGTTTTGAAGAAAACCGGTACTCGCACCATCGATATCCTGGGCGGACTTATCAAAAAAATGAAAATTACCGGAACTACTTTTCTCATAGGCTCCCTGGCAATTTCCGGACTCCCGCCCTTTAACGGTTTTGTAAGTGAGTTCCTTATCTATATAGGTGGGTTCAAGGGCGTTGGATTGGACAGAATGACCTTTGCCATGAGTCTTATTGCCATTATCAGTCTTGCAGTTATCGGTGGTCTGGCCCTGGCATGTTTTACCAAAGTTGTGGGAGTGGTTTTCCAGGGTGAGCCAAGAAGTGCGGCAGCTAAGGACGTGGATGAGCAAGGCTTTTCCATGCTGGCCCCTATGGTGGTACTGGCAGGTTTTTGTCTTATCATAGGTGTTTACCCCAAGTTTTTTATACTCATGGCCATGAAAGGAGTTTCCTCCCTGGGCCTTGGTTACGAATGGATTCAGTTTGAACCGATCGTTCGCATGACAGGCAACATAACCCGGGCAGCAGCGCTATTTTTTGCCGTTGTTCTTTTTGTTCTTATAATCCGTGCTTTAGCATACAGAGGCAAATCCATTACCCGATCAGGAACCTGGGGTTGTGGATTTACCCAGCCTACTGTTAAAATGCAGTATACAGGATCTTCCTATGCAGCATCCATAATTGATTTTTTCAAGCCTTTTGCCCCTGTGCATGAAGATCACCCCCCAATTCAGGGACGGATGCCTAGAAAGACACACTATCATAGTCATGTTAATGATATTGCTGAGCTTCACCAGTACAATGTGATAGTTCGTCCGGTACTGTTCTTTTTTGATAAACTACGCTGGATGCAGCACGGAGATATTCATCTTTATATAGGATATATTCTGCTTGCCGTTATTATTGTGCTGTTTTTTGTATAAATGCGCTCTTTTGGCATATTGAGACCTTTGAAAAATGTTCAATTTTGTTCAAGTTCAAGGAAGGCGAAAATTTTAAATGCAGGAATACATTGAGTATTTCGAGGCTTAAAATTTGAGCCTGACGCTGAAATTGAG
>VMSQ01000009.1 GCA_013792055.1 Desulfobacteraceae bacterium | reverse complement strand
AGAATATTTCCAAATTTTCCTATCCTGATACCTTTCTGGGCACTGGCAACTGCTGTGGGCGTTTCACTTTTGACAGGATTGGTTTTTGGTGTCTTTCCTGCACGAAGGGCGGCAAAGCTTGATCCAGTTCAGGCTTTATCCAGAAGATAGTGGTTTAAAAAGGTATAAATGTATGCTCACTAACGATTTCATTAAGCTTGCCTTGAAGTCACTTATATCACAGCGTTTGAGAAGTTTTCTTACCGCCCTGGGAATTGCTGTCGGCATTGCGTCGGTAGTTCTTCTCACATCTCTTGGAGAAGGCATACACAGGTTTGTCCTTTCAGAATTTACCCAGTTTGGTACAAATCTTATCGGAATTACACCTGGAAAATCTACAACTACCGGTATGTCAGGTGCAGTAATAAGCAATGTCCGTCCTCTGAGCATGAATGATGCAGAAGCTCTAAAAAGAATTCCGCGGGTTATTGGTGTTGTGCCGGTTGTGCAAGGCAACGCACAGGTGGAAGCCGGTAAGCGCAGCCGAAGAACCACTGTTTTCGGAGTAGGAGCCAACGCCCCGGAAGTCTGGCAGATAAAGGTTGCTTCAGGACAATTCCTGCCCGACGATGATCCTGCTGCAGCGCGTTCCTTTGCTGTTTTAGGCAGTAAACTCCGGGAGGAAATGTTTGGGATGGACAATCCACTGGGCCAACGAATCCGCATTGGAGGTGAACGGTTCAGGGTTACAGGTTGTATGGAGTCTAAGGGTCAGATGCTGGGCTTTGATCTTGATGATGCGGTTTATATCCCTGCCGCCAAAGCGCTTTCTATGTTTAACCGTGAAAGCCTTATGGAAATAGATTTGCTTTACGCTGAAGGAGGTGACGCTGATGAGGTTGCTAAATACGCTACCGATCTTCTCATTGCCCGTCATGGCAGGCAGGATTTTACCGTCACAACTCAGGAACAGATGCTCGAAGTGCTTGGTTCCGTGCTTGAAATACTGACCTTGGCTGTGGGAGCATTAGGCGGCATATCTCTTTTAGTAGGTGGAGTCGGCATCCTCACAATAATGACCATTGCTGTCAATGAACGTACTGCTGAGATCGGTCTATTAAGAGCAATAGGTGCCGGTAGCATACAAATACTTGCCCTTT
>VMSQ01000336.1 GCA_013792055.1 Desulfobacteraceae bacterium | reverse complement strand
TGAACACCAGAGATCTGGAACGGGATGGAGCCGCCATCCCACAAACGCACAGCTCCCAATGTATGGCGAATATGCCGGATATGAAGCATACAGAAAAGACGTTCCTGTATGTTATCCAGACTTGCAAAAGCCTGAAAGATCAACCGCGCGCGTAATGTGTATGTCATGTCATAGACCACATGGAACGCCATATCATTTTTTGCTAAGGTGGGACTACAATACCGTTATTGCTGGAGGTGGGAATAACTCAACAGGATGTTTTGCCTGCCATACTACCAAGGACACTGGCAACTAATTGAAAATTATGAAACAAAATTTGTCAAAAAAATTCCAATTTATGTAACTTTTTTCATAAACCAGGGCTTTTGAGAATAACTGTCGGAAACTTCTCAAAGACAAAGGAAAAAATAATCAATAATTCCGCCGGAGTGCTTTGGCGGATTAATAACTAATTTTTAAGTTAGCACTCTATGCTCTATGCTCTATGCTCTCTACCCTGAGCCCTGAACCTCTAAAGTATATTATTAATATGGGAGTTAACTGGGCACATTTTTGGCATAAAACTTGCAAAGTAAATAATTGAGTAATTTTAATAAAAATTATTGACGAAATTTTTCAAGTTATATAATAATAAGCATCAACTTTTTATTTTAAGAAAGGAAGTGTGATGTTATGAATATGAAAAAGAAAAAATTATTACTAATAAGTTTGGCAATGGTGATATCCCTGCTTTTGTGGGGAGTTGGGATAGGTTACGCTGCTATTAGTGGCGTCTGTTCCAACTGTCACACAATGCATAACAGTCAAAACAACGACGGCGAAGTTGAAACTTACGCCACCGGAAGTTTGACTACTGGCGTCGACACTCCACAGAACCAGCTCCTAAAAGCAAGCTGTATTGCCTGTCATACAGGCTCAACCAGTGCGACAAACAGTCATGACGCTCCAATTGTTATTCATACAACTGACCCTGTCACTCAGGGTGCTGGTAAAACTCTGGCGGGCGGTGACTTTCGCTGGGTTGCCACCGGTCTTGGCGCAACTGACAGCAAAGGACACAACGTTGCTGGAATCAACAGTGCTGACGTAGCCATAGGCACTACACCTCCTGGCTGGGATACTGCCGCAACCCCTGGTGCATTAAGCGACGGATCAATAGCTGGTGGTGCGGCTTCATGGGGCGCTAATCAGCTTACCTGCGCCGGTATGTATGGCTGTCATGGCAGCCACAGTGTTACAGATGCTGATTCAGCTATTAGTGGAGCACATCATGGCAATACAGGCGGAACATCTCGACAGGTGAGCTCTGCCCCAGGTTCAGTTGGCGCCAGCTATAGATTTTTAGGTGGTATTTGGGGCCTTGAAAACTCCCAGTGGAACTGGGCTGAAACCGCTTCAGTTCATAATGAATATTGTGGTGTAAATGGAAATACCAGTTATGCTAACAAAACCACTATAAGTTATTCATGCGCTCAATGTCATGGTATTTTTCACAAGACCACTGGAACTCCTTCTCCGTGGACAAGACATCCGACCGACATTACTCTGCCAAGCACCGGCGAGTATGCCAGTTATACCACATATAGTGTTGAAGCACCTGTTGCCAGAAGCACCGTTCCTGCTACTTCCAGTAGCACCGTTACCCCTTCGGGAACCACTAATGACATCGTAACGTGTATCTCCTGTCACCGGGCGCACGGCTCTCCGGAACCTGATCTTCTTAGATGGACTTATAGCGGTATGGTGGCCGGCACTGGAACAAGCGATACCGGATGCTTTACATGCCATACTACAAAGAATGCTAGTTAATAATAAATAATCATAAAAAAAATATAGGGTTCGGGGACTAATTCTCTCGAGCCCTATTTTTTTAGGTGTTTTAACGCAATTCTCAGGTTGTAAATGGCATCTGAGAAATCCGGATTTATATTAATTGCCTTCTTGAACTCTTTAACTGCCATATCAATCCAACCCTTATTAAAATAACATACCCCTAAATTGTTATGAATCTCTGCAAAATATGGCTGCCTTGTGCTATGAAGTGCTTTCTTGTATTCTGCAATTGCATTATCATACTGGCAAAGACCCTGATAGGCTATGCCAAGATTAAAATGAGCCTCTGAAAAATAGGGATTATGCTTTAAGGCGGTCTTAAGAAAAGGAATTGCCTGTAAAAAATTTTTTTCTGAAAGGCAAGCACGGCCAAGATTATTGTAAGGCCTCGCTTTATCAGATGATTTTCTTATCACATCCGACCACAGAGACAAGCCATTCTTCCAGATAAAATTCCGTTGGTAGGTGGCAAAACCATAGCTTGCCGATATGATCAAAATAACTATTATTTCAATAAGATACCTTTTCATTTATTATAACTACTCAGGTGGATAGACTGAAGACTGAAGGCTGAACTCTCCGCTCTTCGCTCTTTGCTCTTCGCTCTTTGTTAATTGTTCATTGGCGTAAGACAGGTTTTTTAGTGTTATAGGGTCATCCGGTTTTATCCATAGGGACCGCTCAAAATATTCAATAGCCTGTTCCAATAACCCCATCCTCCCATAGATTATACCGAGATTAGACAGGGCTTCAGGATAATCAGGTTTTATATTCAATGCCTTGCTGTAATAGTGTATTGCCTCCTCTGAGAGCTCTTTTTCATCACTGATTACCCCAAGATTATAATAAGCCTGAGCCATGTCAGGAGCTATTTCGACTGCTTTATTGAATCTATATAGTGCTCTGTCTGTTAATCCCTTCTTGTGTAGGGCAGAGCCAAGGCTGACCAATAGTGGTGGGCTATCAGGCGTTAATTCAAGAGCCTTTTTATAATAAAAAATTGCTATATCCAATTGACCATTTATTGTATATGCATTTCCTATAAAATGTATAGGATCAATAGAATGTGGTGCTATTTTTAAGGCATTCTGATACTGCTCAATTGCATCATTGATCCTGCTATTTTCTTCATAAATTCTTCCGATATTAAGATATGCTTTTTCTGCGCGTGGATTTAACCTTATTGTCTGCCTGAATTCTTCCATTGCTTTATCAAAATTCTTATTATTAAAAAGGGCGAGGCCAAGATTATTGTGTGTTCTATATTTATAAGAGGATTTGTTTAAACAGTCGGCCCAAAGAGTAAGATTATCTTTCCAGATAAAATTCCGCTGATACGCAGCAAAAGCAAATATAGTCACAATACTCGCTATAAATAGCAACTCAATATATCTTAGTTTACAGTTCCCTGCTTTCTGCTCCATTTTCTAATTCTTTCTATATTTATTCGAGCCTGGAAATCATGTGGGTTCAGCATTATAGCTTTGTTATATTCAATAACTGCTTCTTTAAATAATCCCTTTTTTTCATAGGCTATTCCCATATTATAATATATATTGGGGTTGTCAGGCTGCAATTCGGCCAGAGCTTTATATTCAATTAAAGCCTTTTCTGTAAATCCCTTAAGGCCATAAGCTGAGGCAATATTAAGTCTTGCTCTAATAGAATCCGGTTTTAAAGTTAAAGCCTTAGAATATGATTCTATTGCTCTGTCTATAAGCCCCTTTTTTATATTAGCATTTCCTATGTTTACATATACTTCCGCATAATCGGTTTTTAGCCTCAAAGCATTTCTGTATTCCCTTATCGCTATATCAAATAAACCCTTATTGAGATAAGCATTCCCCAAACTGACATAAGCATTCACAAAGGATGGTTTTAAATCTATTGCCTTGTTTATCTCTTTAATTGCCTTATCAATCATCCCCCCATCATTGCAGGCAACGCCAAAATTATTATGCGGCCTTGCCTTTTCAGAAGACTTTTCCACGCAATCGCCCCAAAGGCTATAATCATCTTTCCAGATAAAGTTTCTTTGGTAGGCTATAAAAGAATAAAGCACAACGATAGCCATAATTAAAAAAATCTCTGTTTGTCTCACTACCTCCTTAATATTTGAAGATGTAATTTCCAAAATTTATTGTTTCCCTGGATATTTTCTCCTAAGGTCTTTACCAGTCATTATTTCTCTATTGGCCAATTCATGCCAGCCCTTTTTCAAATAGGCTATCCCAAGGTTAACGTGATACATTCCATTTAAAGGTCTGTCTTTTATAGCATGCCTGAACTCATATATTGCTAAATCTATTAATCCCTTTGCCAAAAAACAAAGCCCAAGGTTATTGTGAGCAATGGCATACTCTGGCTCACAATAAATGCTTTTTTTAAAATAAGGAATTGCTTTATCGGGTTTCCGCAATTCATAAAAATACATACCGATCTCATTATAACCCCTTGCTTTATAAGGTGATTTTTTAACAACATCCGTCCATAAAACAAAATCATCTTTCCAGACAAAATTTCGCTGAAATGCTGTAAAACCAAAAGTCGCCACGAATATTGTTATCACCAGTAGCTCTATATTTAAACTCTGCCTCATTTTATTTTTTCTGCATTGTGTCCTTTAATTTTAGGTTGTTCTCTATTAATCCCCTTAACAATCTTCTTCCACTGAACACCCTCGGCAAGACTCTTGGCCATTCTTATTTCTTTGAACGCCATGTCATAGTTGCCCTTTGATCCATATGCCACTCCCAGATTATAATGCGCATCAGCATAATCCGGAGCTATCTGAATGGCATGCTTAAAATGCGAAATAGCTTCATAAACAAGCCCCTTTTCAAAATAGTAAGTGCCTATATTATTAAGTGCATCCACCAAGTATGGATTAATACTCAATGCTTGCTTTACTGATACAATTGCAAGATCGAGTTGACCTAACATGTAATAAGCTGAACCCAGATTTTTGTGTGCAAGAGCGTAATCGGGATTAATCCTTATGGCATGTTTAAATTTAACCACAGCTTTATTCGCGTGTCCTTCTTCAAGATAGCAAATGCCCAGCTTATTGTATGCATCTGATGAGTATGGTTGTACCCTTAATGCTTCTTTAAAAGCTGCAATCGAAAGATCGAGTTTGCCTAACATGTGATAGGCTGAACCCAGATTTTTGTGTGCAAGAGCATAATTGGGATTAACCTTTATGGCGTGTTTAAATTCAACTAAAGCTTTATCTATCCATCCCTTGTCAAGATAACAGATACCCAAATTATTATGCGGTTCTGCAAGATTAGGATCAAGAGCAATGCATTCCCTGGCAAGCATAATGGCCAGTTCTATAAAACCTTTTCTTCCACATGCTTCGCCGAGATTGTTGTATGGCCTGGCCTTGCGAGGGGATTTTTTGACAGCATCAGACCATAAAGAAAAATCATCTTTCCAGACAAAATTTCGCTGGTGTGCAACAGTACAAAATACCATAACAAACCCCATCAGCACAGCAAGTTCGATGTATCTTCTCAGATTCATTCCTCATTTTTCCATAAATGCTTAATTCTATGTAGTTCGCCCAAATTTTAACATAGATATTCTGCTGATCATAACTGCAATTAATAAAGCAAAACCTATTGATGGGAGGTAAAGGCGATGTTCAAAAATAACATCGTAGATTACAACAAAACTTGAAGTAACCGAAAGCGTAATAAAAAACCAGGCAATAGCAAAAGAAACCAGTCTGGCTTTCCGGTACGTCCATATGGAAATGGATGCAATTGAAGACAGGAGAATGAAAAAAAGAACTGTCGTAAGATCTAAGTGCCTGATAATTGGCCAGTCATAGTCCAGATTGAGATTTGTTGGGATAAATAACAGCTTAATATAGTATGGAATAACGTGAAGCTGTGTCATAAGATACTGAAAAGAGGTAACAGATTCATCATATGGCATCTGCACCCCTTTAGCATAATCAAATGAAACAAACTTTTGCAGTCCGGATGCGCTCAGATAAACAGCAATACCTATGGTGCAGAACATGGCCAGATGGACCTTGTAATGTTTTTTTAAAATCTTCCAATTGCCGTCAGATATGAAATAAAAATCATAGATCAAAAGGGTTAAGGGTAAAGTAGCTGCTATCTGTTTTGTTCCCATGGCAAGGCATGAGGCGAGAAAAGCGCCCGCGAGGAGCAAAGAGCGGAGAGCGGAGAGCGGAGAGCCATGAGCTGAGAGCGTAGAGCGTGGAGCTTTGAGCTTTGAGCTTTGAGCTTTGAGCTTCGAGCTTTCCTGGAAGGCCTTAATAAAGAGGAGAATAGTCAAAAGATAAAAAGTGGTAGCCAAAACTGAAGAACGGCTCACAATGTATGTAACAGCCTGCGTTTGGATAGGATGAGCAATAAAAATTAAAGAGGCATAAAGAGCTATCCTATAAGATCTCTCCTGGTACTTTTCCTTTATTGATGGAAGGGCGGCAGTCCACAGAATAATTAAATACAGCATAATGCCGTTTGAGATATGCAGCAGCAGGTTGACAAGATGATATCCGAAGACATTGAGCTTGCCAAAATAATAATTAATCGCAAAAGTAAGCTCTAATATAGGACGAGTAGAGGTAGAAAAAATCTCCTTTAAGTCAAATCTATGGACAGCATAGTTTTCTACTATAGCCTGCTGGTCATCAAAGTGAAATGAACAGTCAAAGCTGTTAGAGTAAATAATAGTTGCTATGGCGGAAATCAAAAAAATTGCAAGAAGATGTTTTTGGATATTTGACAAACCGGCCATGTGCGAAATCTCCTTTTTGTTCGCTTCGCTCACAATTTGGTCGAGTGGTCGAGTGGTTGATTAGTCGAGTGGTTCAATGACCCTACAACTCGACGACTCGACTATTTAACTACTCGACTAAAGTCCGCGAGAACTTCAATAGGTTGTAAAAATTACGAGACGTTTTCATACTTTCGTACTTTCGCCTGCCCCGTAGGGAGGAACTATCGTACTGGGGTGATCTTTCTCTCCGCTCTCCCCTCTCCCCTCTTTGCTCTCTGCTCTCCCCTCTCCCCTTTCCCCTCTCTGCTCATCTAATTCCGACTGCAAAATAGCGATTTTCTGAGCCAGCTTCCTGACCTGATCTGTCAAGGATGAAATCTTTACAGAAAAATGAAGCGCAATCAAAAGGAGAAAAAGCAGGCCGAAAACAAAGAGTGTGGTGGTGGGCAAAGCAGCGCCG
>VMSQ01000320.1 GCA_013792055.1 Desulfobacteraceae bacterium | reverse complement strand
TTCTAAAGTGTATTTCTTTATTGTAAAATGCTTTAAAGTCCTGGATTTTTGCAGATAGTATGCTGAAGTGTTCGGGATTGAAAGTTTGTAATATTACCCTGCCGGATACATTCCCCCTGCCGGCTCTTCCAGACACCTGAGCGAGAACCTGAAACGTTCGTTCTCCTGCACGGAAGTCCGGCAGGCTTAAAGAAAGATCGGCACAGATTATACCGACTAAGGTAATATTCGGGAAGTCATGACCCTTTGCTATCATCTGCGTTCCGACAAGTATATCTATTGTTTGATTTTTCAAGCCTTTTAGTAGTTTTAAAATAGAACCCTTACGGGTGGTGGTATCACGATCCATTCTGGCTGTTTTTGCATTAGGGAAAAGTGACTTGACTGCGGCCTCAATTTTTTCTGTGCCAAGTCCTAATAATTTGATGTCGGCGGCTCCGCAGGTGGGACAATTCGAAGTGGATGCTAATGTAAAACCACAGTAATGGCACTTGTATGCATTAGCTCCCTTGTGAAAAGTAAGAGAAATATCGCAATTCTTGCACCTGATAGCTTTGCCACATGATGAACAAACAGGAAAACTCGCAAAGCCCCGCCTGTTTAAGAATAGCAGAATCTGTTCTTTACGTTCCAGGGTTTCTTTCATAGCCTCGTGAAGCTCCGATGAAATAAACTTTTTAACTCCTCTGTAATCTCTTATCTTGCGCAAATCGATTATGGTGACCTCGGGGAGAGGCCTTTTTTCAATGCGCTTTTTCAGAGTCAGTTCAGTAAATTTATTTATCGTAACATTATAGTATGACTGAATCGAAGGCGTAGCTGATCCAAGCAATGCAACACAATTATTTAGCTTTGCCCTGACAACAGCAAGATCCCTTGCATTATAACGGAGACCGCTTTCCTGCTTGTAAGAAGTATCGTGTTCCTCATCTACTATAATGATCCCCACATTATCTAAAGGCGCAAAAATAGCTGACCTTGCACCTATAGCTATAGTTGCTTCTCCTGAAGCCATGCGCCTCCACTGGTCATAGCGTTCACCTGCTGAAAGCCCGCTGTGAAGCAAAGCAACGCACTCTCCAAAGCGAGCCCTGAACCGCCTTTCCATCTGTGATATAAGAGCAATTTCAGGAACAAGCACCAGAACTTTGCATTTTTTCCTTATAGCTTCTGCTGCAATCTGCATATAGACTTCTGTTTTTCCGCTTCCAGTAACTCCTGCCAAAAGAAAGGTTGAAAATCCTTTATTAAGGGCGCTTACAACTTTTGGAATTATCTGTTCCTGTTCTTTTGTTAGTATATGGGCGCTATCAGTCTCAATAGATTCGCCGAATGGATCACGATAAACTCTTTTTTTAATGATAGAAATATAACCTTTGTTTTCCAAAGATTTAATTAATCCAGAAGCGGACGGTACCAGCTCTTTTAATTTTTTTACAGATAGCTCACCTTCTTGTTTTAATGCATCTATTATTTTCTTTTTTTGAGCCGAAAGCTCCTCAACTGAGATTTCTGAGCTGGTTAACAATACATAATGTTCCAACTTCAGTCTTGTTCTTCCTCCTTTTAGCGCGCGCTTGCTTACAATCAATCCCAGGTTTTCCATGGTTTGAATTAAGGAGTTCGGAATGTTTTTGTTTATAATTTTGCAAAGATTTTTTAGTTGGCAGGCTTCAGGTTCAAGGGAACTTAAAATTTCCCTTTGTATGGGCGGGACGGAATTATCTTTAAGAACATTTTTACCATTTTCTGTAATTGATATTATGGCATATTCGTAAAGATTTAGTCCGCCTGGAAGTGCGCTTTTTATAACTTCCCCGATTGGATATATATAGTATTCTGAGATCCACCTGAAAAATGGTACTATTGATGAAGGGAAAAGAGGGTTTTCATCAAGAATATCCAGAATTGACTTTATTTCAATCTCGCTCAGACTTGTTTTTTCACATGAGCCCAGTATATATCCTGTAACGTTGCGCTTACCAAAAGGAACAAGGGCTCTTTTACCTACAGATATAAAGTTGGAAAAATTTTCCGGGACCCGATAGGTAAAGGTATTATATACTGGAAGAGCTATAGCTATATCCACGTATTTTGAATAAGTTGTCATTAATTAATAATTGGATCGTAAGGCAAAAAATATTTTCGGTCGTTGAATTAAAAGCCAGATTGTTTCTACTGGCACTCAATTTATTTAATGACTCTAAGTTTGTGAGTTTGACGCAGTTTTGTACAAAGTGTGTTCATTATATCGGTGTATTCGTTATCATCCATTTCTATATCGCTTTTTCCTCTAACATACTTATTAAAAACATTTTTAAGCATTTCAACATCTGCTTTATTCATATTGGCAATAGCAACTCTCTCTTTCAGGGGTAATTCAGAGATAATCTCCTCAATGATTTCATCTACAGAAGATAAATGATTGTTTATATCTTTTGAATCAGGTTTATCTGACATTAAATATTTCCCATTACAAAAAAAGCCGGAGATAGCCCCGGCTTTAATGCGCTTTGTTCAATTGGTCGGGGCGAGAGGATTTGACCCTCCGACTTCCTGCTCCAAAAGCAGGCGCGCTACCAGGCTGCGCCACGCCCCGATTTGCTGGTCTAATTATCACGCTTTTATTATTCGTGCAAGCACAATGAATTAGTTAGTGCCTGAACGAAAACTGCTAATTTTCCCAATTTCTGCGTCAGGCTTAAATTTTAATCCTCAAAATACTCCATGTATTCCTGTGGTTAAAATTTGCGCCTTCCTTGAACTTGAAAAAATTTTCTAGTTTTCGTTCGGGCACTAGTTATGTGTTTTGAAAAAATCTTCTATTCCCTTGCTTATGCCTTTAGCAAAATCAGATAAAACTTTTACGTCCGTTAGCTCTTTTTCTTCAGAAGGGTTGCTTATGTAACCGTTTTCTATAAGTATTGCCGGCATATCTGCACCGGATAACATCCGAGCAGGTGCGCCTTGCACCTTGCATTTTGCAAATTCTATATGTTCATTAATGCGACTTTTCACTGATTCGGCTAAAACATGACTTGTTGTTTTGTGCCTGTTTTGGATATTATGCCATTTGGTCTGGATGTTATTGTTTTTGATTGTTTTTAATGTCGTAGTTTCGAAAATAGTTGCAGGCCCTGATATTTCATTATAGTAATAAATGCATATGCCGCTTGCTTTATGTAAAAAGCTTCCGCCGGAGTGTATGCTGATAAAAATGTCTGCTTCCAGATGGTTGGCTACATCAATTCTATCAGGGATATCAAGCCAGTAGTCATCTGTTCTCGTGAGAAAGACCCTGTATTTATCTTCAAGTTCTTTTGCAATAATATGGGCGAGTTGTAAACTTACTGTTTTTTCATAAGTTCCATTCGCACCCTGAGCGCCTTTATCATGTCCTCCATGGCCTGGATCTAACATGATAATTTTTTTATTATTATTTATCGTCTTTTTCGCTTTGCCATATGCTGTGTTTGGCAAGATGAGTAGGATTAATGATATTATTATAACTGCATGGCGATGTGCTGAGAATCTATTGCAAAATACCGGCATAAAAGCTAATCTCTCAATTTTACTTGACACAAATGGTGTTTGATATTATTTTTTCAATTATATTTTAATATTATTGAGCGTAATGTCAAATATAAAAAATGTGCGAGAGTGGCGGAATTGGTAGACGCACTGGACTTAGGATCCAGCTCTGGTAACAGAGTGGGAGTTCAACTCTCCCCTCTCGCACCAGTCAAAAATTAATAATAAATGCCTAGGGTTATGATAACTTGAGACCTTTGAAAAATGTTCAATTTTGTTCAAGTTCAAGGAAGGCGAAAATTTTAAATGCAGGAATACATTGAGTATTTCGAGGCTTAAAATTTGAGCCTGACGCTGGCACTTTAGTGAAGCTTTATAGCGCTAATTGGG
>VMSQ01000092.1 GCA_013792055.1 Desulfobacteraceae bacterium | reverse complement strand
GCTTCAAACACTGGGAAAATAGGCGATGGAAAGATTTTTATGCTTTCTGTTGAAGAAGCGGTAAGGGTTCGTACCGGAGAAAGAGGCAAGGATGCGATTTAATTCACAGACCCGCCTGCCATAGCTTATAATAATTCAGTTAGTGATTGATGAACTTAGTGAACAACACCGTTGTGTTTGCTTTGATATGTAATACAGGCATAGCGGGCAGGTTACCCCCGATGGAATAGAAAAACAAAGGGCCCCAGTTAAATGGTCTGCGTCCCGGTGAAACAAAAGAAAATACATGGTTTCACAGGATAAAAATTGAACGGGGTAAACATTTCATAAGGCGCAGACAGGCATGAGTTGTTGGGTTAAATTCCCCGAAGCTTGTTTTGTTTAGATTGTGAAAACCAGATGAGCGATACCCCGTAGCTTGCTGCTGGGTAGTTCATTATCAAAACAAGAAAAAGGGGGCGATTAAGCCCCCTTTTCTGTTAAGCAACTGTGTTGGTGAGTGAGGTTGTCAGGAGTGCAGGTCTGACTTCCCCTTAGTCAGCTTTGACTTAAGGCGTTGCTGGTATTAATGTGCCAGCCTGGTTAATTTCAGCCGTGCCCTTAGTAAGACCCCACCCTACAGTCCCGGTTATCGTTATGACGTAATCAGAAATAGAAGTGAAAACAACAGTGGGGGTAACGCCGGCAGAAGCGGTATAGCCTGCAAGGGCCAGACCTGCAGGGGTTATGGTCGCAGCAGAATTATCGACAATCATTGCTGCAGAAGCGGTATAGGCATTCTTTGCATCGCTATTTAACGTCGCGACATAGCCTCTTTTTCTATACGAGAGGAAATTCGGAATGGCGATTGCTGCCAGGATACCGATGATCGCGACAACGATCATCAGCTCGATCAGTGTAAAACCTTTTTCATTCCTTGCTTTCCTTTGTCTTAGTTTTCTAATCATTTTAAACCTCCTTTTTTAATTTATAAGTTATCAGTTTTGTTTCTCAGAGTAAGATTATTAAGTTTGTTGGTTTATAATCTTACAATATCCATATTTACTTTTTGCTTTCTTTACCAAGCATGGAATATGCCAAAAATATTTTTTAATAAAATATTCAGAGGCGTGTTTCATAATTTTAAACAAATTCAAAAACTTATAACTATTATGTTTGTCTGAAAAATTATTTATGAAGCAAAAAAAGTTTAAGGTTTGCTGAAAAGTAGATAGTGATTAGTATGCAAAAATTGTATGGTTTTTACAAAAATTGTCACAGGACTGTTTTTACTTTTCAATTTCAAGCTTTTCAATACGGTATCTTAAAGAGCGCAGGCTAAGGCCAAGAAGCTCCGCTGTTTTGTTTTTGTTGCCATTGCTGCAATCAAGAGCTTTCTCAACATAGGCTTTCTCGATTTCTTCAAGTATGGCATCCAGAGAGACACCATTTGGAACTTCATCCAGATCAAAGCGCTTGTCTTTTATTCCTTCAACCCATCTTCGTTTATGAATGGAAAGAGCAAGGCTTTCAGGCAGGATAATGTTTGTGTTTGAGAGGGCTACACTTCGTTCGAGCAGGTTTTCAAGCTCACGGATATTTCCCGGGAAGTCATATTTTTGCAGTAAGTCAATAGCATAAGAAGATATCTTGGTAATTTCTTTGCCCATTTCTTTTGAATATTTTTCAAGGAAATGCTGGGCAAGAGCGCGAAGGTCGCTCTTTCTTTCCCGGAGCGGCGGCATTTTAATTTCTATTACATTCAGGCGATAAAACAAGTCTTCCCTGAAATTTTTGGCAATAACCTCTTCCTCAAGTTTCTTGTTGGTGGCTGAAATTATCCTTATATCTACTGATATGTCCTCGTTGCCCCCAACCTCCTTAAACACCCTTTCCTGAACAACCCTAAGTAGCTGAACCTGTATAGGAGGACTGAATTCCCCGATTTCATCCAGGAAAATAGTGCCTTTGTCGGCAATCTTAAAAAGCCCCTTTTTATCCCGAGTTGCTCCTGTGAATGATCCTTTCTTATGACCAAAAAGCTCGCTTTCCATTAAAGTTTCAGGAATACCTCCACAGTTTATAACAACAAAGGGCTTGTCGCAGCGGTCACTCTGCTCATGTATTGCGCGCGCAATTAATTCCTTGCCGGTTCCGCTTTCACCTGAAATAAGAATGTTTGTCGTGGTTTTGGCAACCTGCATTACCATATCATAGATATGCAGCATCCTGGGGCTGCTGCCCACTATCATGCCAAAATGGATGGTTTTCTTTAGTTCGCTGTCAAGGATTTCCTTTTCATGTTCTATTGTTTTAAGATCAAGAGCCTTTTTTATGGTTTGTTTAAGCTCTTCATTGTCAAAGGGCTTAGGGACATAGTCATAAGCCCCTTCATTCATGGCTTCAACAGCGGTTTCTGCTGAAGCATAGGCGGAAATCATAATTACAACGGTATGAGGATTTTGCTTTTTCGCTGCTCTTAGCACATCTATTCCACTAATATCGCCTATCCTGATATCGCAAAGCAGAAGGTCAAAATATTTTTTATTAATCATCGAGATAGCTTTTTTCCCGTTTTCAGCGCATGAAACATTATAACCTTCTCTGGTTAGCATAAGTTCCAGGAATTCGCGCATGCTAAGTTCATCATCAACAACCAGTATATTTTGAGTTTTGTTTGACATAGGTTCTGTGGGTTCAGGGTTCAAGGTTCAAGGTTCAGGGTTGCATTTCATCAAACAAGATCTTTCCGCCGACCATGGTTAGAATTGCTTTGCCTTTCATATCCCAGCCGTTGAAAGGAGTGTTCCGGCTAAGTGACTGGAAGCTGTCTGAATCAATTTTATATGAAAAGTCCGGGTCAATTATAGTAATATCAGCAGGTGCTCCGACTGATATTCCAATGTTAAGGCCGAGAATTTTTGCCGGATTTGTTGACATTTTTTCGACAAGATCTGTTAGCGATATTACACTATTCTGAACCAGTTTCAAGGATAGAGAAACAGAGGTTTCAAGTCCAATAATACCGTTAGCTGCCTGGTCAAACTCCACCTCTTTTTCAATGTAAGAATGAGGTGCGTGATCAGTTGCTATAACGTCAATTGTTCCATCAGCAAGCCCTTCCAGAACGGCTTCTCTATCCTGGCTGGAGCGTAGAGGAGGATTCATCTTTGCATTAGTATTATACCCTTTTATGGCTTCTTCGGTCAGTGTAAAATAATGTGGGGCGGTTTCAGCAGTTACCTTTACTCCTCTTTTCTTTGCATTTCTTATCGCTTGTACTGATTCTTTTGTGCTGACATGGGCAATGTGCAGGCGGCTTCCTGTTAGTTCGCAAATGGCTATATCTCGCATAACCATTATACTTTCAGCAGCATTGGGTATTCCGGCCAGTCCCATTCTTGTTGCGACAGCCCCTTCGTTAACTACCCCGTTCGCAGCAAGGTTGAGGTCCTCGCAGTGAGAAATGATAGGCAGATCGAATCCCTTTGCGTATTCCATAGCTCTTCGCATGAGCTGGCTGTCGCTTACAGGATTGCCGTCATCAGAAAGAGCTATTGCTCCAGCTTCTTTTAACTCTGCATATTCACAAAGAGATTTTCCATTTAAGCCCTTACTTATTGCACCAACGGGATAAACCCTTACCATGTCTGCAATGCCTGCTTTTTTTAATATATATTCGGTTACCTGTCCGTTATCGTTAACAGGGGTTGTGTTCGGCATTGGGCAGATCGCTGTAAAACCACCATATGCGGCGGAAAGACATCCTGATTCTATTGTTTCTTTATATTCATGGCCCGGCTCACGTAGATGAACGTGCATGTCGATAAGGCCTGGAGTAACTATTTTGCCGGAAGCATCAATAACTCTGACTTCTGACCTCTGACCTCCGACCTCTGACCCCTGACCTCTGACCCCTGACCCCTGCTCTTTTATTTCAGCTATTTTTCCATCTTTAATGAGAATGTCCACAATTCCGTCCAAGTTTCCAGGATCGATGACCCTTCCGTTTTTAATCAGCATCAGCATTTCGTACACCTCCTGATACCAGATATAAAAGGGCCATGCGGACGGCAACACCATTTGTTACCTGATCAAGAATTATTGAATGTGGACCATCCACAACTTCATAAGCTATTTCAACTCCCCGGTTGACAGGTCCAGGGTGCATTATCAGTACATCGCTTCGAGCGTTTTTCGCCCTTTCTTTTGTAAGTCCATATACTTTTGAGTATTCACGTTCGGTAGAGAATAAAAAGCTTTTTTGTCGTTCCTTTTGTATTCTCAGCATCATTATAACATCGGCATCGCATATAGCTTCGTCCACATTATAAGTAACTGATGCGCCAAGAGATTCTACATCTTTCGGAATCATTGTCGGAGGACCTGCGAGTAGAACTTTGGCTCCCATTTTTGTAAAGCCGATAATATTTGATCTTGCCACCCTGCTGTGTGATATATCTCCAATTATTGATATATGCAGCCCTGAAATTTTTCCCTTCTTTTCTCTGACCGTCATCAGATCAAGGAGCGCCTGTGTTGGATGTGCATGCATGCCATCTCCGGCATTGATAACAGAGGATTTAACCAGACGTGCAAGCATGTGAGGAGTGCCTGCAGATGAATGCCGCAATACAATGATATCAGGCTTCATGGCTTCAAGATTCCTTGCTGTGTCCGCAAGGGTTTCCCCTTTTACAATGCTGCTTGAGGCCTTAGATATTGACAGGCTGTCGGCACTTAGCCTCTTTGCGGCAATATCAAAAGATATGCGTGTCCGTGTACTGGGCTCATAAAAGAATAAAATTACTGTTTTACCCCTTAAAGTCGGAACCTTTTTAATTGGTCTTATCGAAATTTCCTTCATTCTGTCGGCTGTATCCAGAATCAAGTTAATTTCTTCAACAGAAAGGGACTCCATGTCCAGAATATCTTTTTTTGTAAACTGCATGATTCGCCTGTTTTATTTTAAAATTTTCCCGATTCTGCCCCACCTGACCCCGAAATTATCGTTATCCCAGGACCAATAGATTATAATAGCTTTCCCCTTAACATCTTTCAGATCCACAAAACCCCAGAACCTGCTGTCATAGCTGTGATCCCGGTTGTCTCCCATTACAAAAATCGAATCTTCAGGCACTGTGACCGGCCCGAAATTATCTCTTGGCTGCATGGCTTTTGGAATTATATGAAGATCTGTATAAACAGCATAGTCTTGTTCCATGCGTTTTTTGTTTACATAGACTTCTTTGTTTAGGATTTCAATAACATCTCCTGGGACACCTATCGTTCTCTTTATAAAATCTTTTTCAGGCTCCTGCCGGAATTTAAAAACAATAATGTCTTCTCTTTGTGGTTTTTTATATGGAATGATTGTTGTGTTAAAATAAGGAAGTTTAACTCCGTAAATAAATTTGTTTACCAGGATATGATCTCCAATCTGAAGAGTCTGTTTCATTGAGCCGGAAGGAATTTTAAAGGCCTGAACTATAAAAGTTCTTATGAATAAGGCGAGTAGAATCGCCAGAATTAATGCTTCTACGTTTTCTCTAAGACGGCTTTTGGGTGGAGCGATTTCCTTTTTCGATGAATTTTTTTGTTTCAAGTTAATTTGTTCCTGTAGTTATAACTAAAAGTCTCAGCGCAATATTACTGTAAACACCTGCCAACAGATCATCCATAACAATGCCCGTGCCTCCGGCAAGTTTCCTTTCTATAGGCCGAATAGGAAAAGGTTTTAAAATATCAAAAAACCTGAATATCAAAAAACCGGCTATTACTGTAATTGTGTTAAAAGGCAGACTAAGAAATGTTACCATAATACCTGCTATTTCATCAATTACAATACATCCCGGATCGTTTTGTTTTAATATTTTTTCAGCCATGTTGGATATCCATATGGCAAAAAAAATAAATATTAAAATAAAGAGAATAGCAACCGACAATTTGGTTTTAGATAAAAGAAAGCAAAAAGGAAGTCCCACGATGGATCCAAACGTGCCAGGCGCAAAAGGAATGTACCCGGCAAAACAACCGGTTGCAAGCACCATGACCGATTTCTCTCTAAAAGTCATGCACCGTTTCTATAAGCAGGCAAAGCTTTTGTCAAGTTGTTTAGATTGCAGCGGTTTCTTTAATTATCGTGTCATATACGGTTTTTAACGGGATCTTTTTCTCAAGAGCTATTTTTTTACAAACTTCATATTCAGGAACAAGCCGCACAGACCCGCTTGGATCTTTTACACTTTTTACCTGGATATTACCATAACTTGTTTTTATAGTAATATTTTCCCGAACAAGCTTAGTTCGTTGAACATCATAATATCTTACACCTAATGATGTAGTTTCAGATAAAATACGATTTATTATACTTTTTTTTCTATCTTCCATACACAGGACCTGCATCATTGTGCCCGGTCTGTTTTTTTTCATAACCACAGGGATTAAGTAAACATCCAAAGCTCCTTCCTCGAACAGGCGATCCATCACAAAACCAAAAAACTCAGGATTCATATCATCAATACAGGTTTCAACTACTGAAATCCTGTCTTTTTGATAGTCTGACATATGATTTGCAGATCTCCCAATAATAATCCGCAAAAGATTAGGTATGGTTTTAAGTTCGCGTTTTCCTGCACCATATCCTGTTTTCTCAACTATCATATCCGGAATATTTCCAAACGAATCCGCAAGAGAGGTAATAATCGCAGCGCCGGTTGGAGTAACCAGCTCATACGGGATTTCAGTTCCATATACCGGTGTTCCCTTTAGAATTGAAAGCGTTGCAGGAGCAGGGACAGGCAGCGTTCCGTGGCGGCAGGAAACAAACCCATTCCCTAACGGTATCTTCGAGGCAACAACCTTTTCAATGCTTAGATATTCAAGGCAGAGAGCCGTGCCTACAATATCTACAATAGCATCAATGCCCCCCAGTTCGTGAAAATGAACTTTTTCTTTAGGCTGTCCGTGGATTTCAGCTTCGGCAATTGCGAGCCTTTCAAAAATTTCAAGGCTCTTTTCCTTTACTTTTTTAGGCAGAGGGCTGTTTTTGACAAGATCTTTAATTTCAGCATAATGTCTGGATCTTGAAGTATTTTTTGTAATGACATGAACACGTTGAGCTTTAATCCCGCTACGGGAAATTGATTCAGCAGATAAATCAAAATCTTTTAAGGGTATTTTTGTAAGAGAATCCTTCAACCAGCTTAAAGGCACTCCAATATCTATAAAGGCTCCCAGTGTCATGTCGCCGCTTATGCCGCAGAAACAATCAAAATAAGCTATCATATTATAATTTCCTCAAGTTTCACATCTTTAATCTTTATCCTTAAGCTAGAACCAAATTGAAGATTGACGATTGAATATTGTATATTGAATATTGACGATTGAATATTGTATATTGAATATTGAATATTTGTGGAATCGCTCCTGCCCGCCATCGGCTTCGCCTTCAGGCGAGGCGGGCGGGTCGCTCTATCATTTTAAATGAACTACTCCGAAGTCTGCTTCGGGGAATTTAACCCAATAACTCACGCCTGTTTGCGTGCTGACACGTCCAGGCAGAAAAAACTGTGTAATCTGTGTAATCTGTGGATTAAAATTGGCAGAATTCCTTCAATATTCAATTTTCAATATACAATCTTCAATTCTTTTGGTCTTCAATTGAATGAATTCTGGTTATCTCAAGTAATAGCTCGACTGTACGAACCATATCATCAAGCTTTACTGATTCCCGCACAGTATGCATATCCTTCATTCCGGTTCCGAGAACGCCGACGGTAATGCCTTTTTCAAAGAAAATATTGGCGTCCGAGCCTCCGCCACTTGTCTTGGAAACTAAGTTTCTTCCGATATTTTCAGCGGCTTTACATGCAAGACTTACAACAGAGTTATCATCAGGAATGTTAGTCAAAGAAAAGTCATTTTCAATAAAGATTTCAAGACAAGGGAGTTCATCATATGGAGCAGACTTTTTGTAATTATCAATGACATTTTTGAAAGATGATACCATTTTATCAGTTATCTTACTTAGCTTTGCTTTATCATGGCTTCTTGCCTCACCTTTAACTAAAACCATATTGGGCACTATATTTGTGGCCATCCCGCCCTCTATTATACCGATATTACATGTTGTTTCATGATCGATTCTGCCGATGTCAAGAGCTGCTATGGCTTTACTTGCGAGCCAGATAGCATTTATCCCTTTTTCAGGCGCTGCACCTGCATGTGCATCTTTGCCATGCACTTTAAATCCAATACGGTTTGCAGCAGGTGCACGAGTAACTATGCCTTCGGTGTCTGTGGCATCCAGAGCATAACCATAATCCGCTGTAATAAGGCTGTAATCAAGATGCTTGGCGCCTAAAAGACCTATTTCCTCGCAGATCGTAAGTACAATTTCTATGGGGCCGTATTCAAGATTATTTTCCTGTAAAATTCTTATGGTTTCGATAATGATCGCGATAGCACTTTTATCATCTGCGCCGAGAATTGTTGTCCCGTCGCTTGTAAAAGTCCCATCTTTGAATATAACAGATATTCCTTTCCCGGGATTTACTGTATCCATGTGCGCATTTAGGAGCAGTGGAGGGCTTTTTGTATTTCCCTTGAATCTGGCGATAAGATTTCCAGTATTGCTTCCTGTTTTTTCACCAGCCGTGTCCACAAAAGTTTCTGCGCCCATGGACTCAAATATTCCCCTTAATTCGAGGCAAATTGGGCCTTCCTCTTTTGAAACGCTGTCAATTTCTACCAGATGAGTGAATGTTTTTAGAAGTCTATTTCTATTTATCATTTTTAACCTTAATCTTTTGTAACTACTCAGGTTGTTGGGTTCACGGTTCACGGTTCACGGTTGGTTGCCTTGATCTCTTCATAAGCCAGTAGGCCTTCGCAAATCTCGGCTTCTTTGTCAGACGGTACACTTTTCGAGCCAATCAACTTTTTAACCCCTGAACCGTGAACCTTGAACCTTGAACCGTGAACCTGAGTAGTTACAATCTTTTTTAATATTAGTTGAAAATAAAGGGCTTATATATTATATAATATAAATAACGGAAGTGCGCAGCTCACTGGTGGGGCTCCCGGACTTCAAATCCGGTGTGGGGCGCTAAAACCGTTCCGGGTGGGTTCGATTCCCATGCACTTCCGCCAACTAAATTATTGAGCCTTTAGCGTCTAAGTGTCTGATACAATAATTTAGCTGATAATTCAACATTACGTGTATATAAAGTGTTTTTTGCCTTATCATGAGACCTTTGAAAAATGTTCAATTTTGTTCAAGTTCAAGGAAGGCGAAAATTTTAAATGCAGGAATACATTGAGTATTTCGAGGCTTAAAATTTGAGTCTGACGCCGAAATTGGGCAAAAGGGGACGTTTTACAAAGGTCTCATCATGCTGAAATGAAGGAATATTTATAGTGGCTGACAAACCAAGTTACGAAGAACTCGAACAAAGAATAAAAGAAATAGAGAAAGAATACGTTGATCGCAAGAAAGCGGAAGCTGCGCTAAAAAAGAATGAACGATTTCTTCAGAGTATCTTTAATGCAATACAGGATGGAATAAGTGTTCTTGACTCTGAACTTAATATTATGAGCGTTAATTCATGGGTACAAAATTTATATCTGGATAATACTATAATAGGTGTAAAAAAATGCTATGAAATCTTTAAGGGACGACATTCTCCATGCCACTTGTGTCCCGCTGTTAAAACATTGGAAGATGGCAAAACGCATAGTAATATTATCCCTTTCCCGAGCATTGAAGATCCAGCCATGTGGTTGAATATATCTACTTACCCCTTAAAGAACTTTGATGGACAGGTGGATGGAGTTGTTGAACATATAAGAGACATTACTGAAAGCAAGCAGGCAGCGGAGGCTTTGCGACAGAGCGAGGCAAGATACCGAGAGCTTGTCCAGAATGCAAACAGCATAATTTTGAGGAGAAATATCGAGGGCAAAATTACCTTTTTTAATGAATTTGCCCAGAGTTTTTTTGGTTACACAGAGGATGAGATTATCGGCAAGAACGTTGTCGGCACTATAGTACCGGAAAAAGATAGAGCCGGCCGCGACCTTGCAGCAATGATTAAGGATATAGGGCTTAATCCTGCAAAATATGCTGCAAACGAGAATGAGAACATGCGTAAAAATGGTGAATGTGTCTGGATTTCATGGACCAATAAAGCCATTAGAGATAAAAATGGAAATATAGTTGAAATCCTATGCGTTGGCAATAATGTTACTGAACGCAAACAGCTTGAAAGACAGCTTGGTCATGCGTTGAAAATGGAATCCATAGGGACTCTGGCTAGAGGAATAGCACATGATTTCAACAATATGCTCATGACTATACTTGGCAATACTTCCTTAATGTTATTGCATACTGATCCCGGTGATGCGAATTATAAAAAGCTCAAAACCATTGAAGAACAGGTTGAAAGTGGGTCCAAACTGACTTTACAGCTTCTTGAATATGCAAGGAACGAGAAATATGAACTCAAACCTATTAACCTTAACTGTCTGGTGAAAAATTCTGCTGAGATTTTCGGAAGAACCAGAAAAGATATCTCGATTAAACTGGAGTTATCTCCTGATTTGCTGCCGGTTGAGGCAGATGGAAATCAGTTTGAACAGATTCTGCGGAATCTGTGTGTTAATGCAGGAGACGCTATGCCTGAAGGAGGCGATTTTATAATAAAGACCTTTAATACAAACCACATTGAAATGGGACGAAAGTTATATGTCCAAAAGCCCGGCAAGTATGTTTTGTTAACCGTAACCGATACAGGCATAGGTATGGACAAAAAGACTCAGGAACGCATATTTGATCCATTCTTTACCACAAAAGAGATGGGGCGGCGGGGTACTGGTCTTGGGTTGGCTTCTACTTACGGCATCATAAAGGCGCATGATGGATACATTGATGTTAGTTCCAGTAAGGGACACGGAACAACTTTGAGCATCTATTTGCCCGCGTCAGAGAAAATTGTTTAAAAAAGTGTCAATCTTCCTAAAATGGTCGTATAGGGAACCGAAACAGTGAGACCTTTGAATAACTGCCATTTTTCCGTGATGCGGCGTCAGGCTTCAAATTTTAATCCTCGAAATACTCAATGTATTCCTCCGGTTAAAATTTTTGCCTTCCTTGCCTGACAAAAAAATGTCGCGTTCTGCAAAGGTC
>VMSQ01000220.1 GCA_013792055.1 Desulfobacteraceae bacterium | reverse complement strand
TGCCAAGTGACTTCTCAATAAATACCGGACGAACCCGCTGGTGATAAAATATAAAAGAGCTGACTGTTTGAGCATTCAATTTTCACCTGCCCGCAACGCTCTCGCTTGCGAGGCGGGCGGGTCGCTTCCTAACCGTGAACCGTGAACCGTGAACGGTTACTTATTTATTACACAATTCTTTTAAAAGATTTTTCTATAGACCCCAAAGTCCAGCTTATCCATGTTGGTCGTCCATGAGGACAATGTGACGGGTTATCGCATTCATTGAGCTGGGCAAGCAGGCCATTTATCTGTTTATCCAAAAGCCGCTGATTTGCTCTGATTGCTCCATGGCAGGCAATAAGCATCAGGCACTGATCAATTGTTTTCTCCAGGCCTTGAGTTAAGCCGGATTCCAGCATTTTCTCCGCAATTTCCAAAATAATCGGCTTAATCTCCCTGTCTGCAAGAATAGCGGGAACAGACTTAACCACAAAAGTTGTTCCGCCAAAGGGCTCAATTTCAAGTCCGAGTTTTTTCAGATCCGGAATAAGGTTCTCAAGTATGTGTGTTTCTCTATGTCCAATATCAATAGTTTCCGGCATTAAAAGTTTTTGAACTTCTATTTTTGAATTCATGGAAAGTTTTTTCAGATGCTCAAAAAGAACCCGTTCATGAGCTGCATGCTGATCAATAATCACCAGATCATCATCTGACTCGCAAAGTATATATGTATTATGAAACTGACCAACTACCCTTAAATCACTAAAACGCTTTTCTTCCCACAGACTTTTTTGCATAGCATGAGAATCAGGAATATATTTGATATATTTGCTGTACTGTGGAACAGGCTCTGAAACAAAAAAAGGCTCTTGTCTGGAAGAATCAACTGAAGTCCATTTGGGCCGATCTGCCATATGCAATACTTCTGACACAGCCTCTATCAATGCCTTATGAACCTGCTTCTGCTGTGCTAACCGAACCTCGTGTTTTGTCGGGTGAACATTTACATCCACCTGATCATATGGAACCTTTATAAAAAGTACTGCAACAGGAAACTGCCCCTTGATCAATCTTCCGGCATATCCCTCAAAAAGCGATAATTGTATTCCTCTATCCCGTACAAATCTGCCGTTTATATATATATAGATTCCCCTGGAAGTTTTTCGTGAAACCCGGCGAGATGAAATCCATCCTTCACAAGAAACAAAGTTGTCTTCAAATTTGATTCTTAAAAGATCATTCCTCATATCATTTCCGACAACATCCAGGACCCTGTTAAACGGATCAGGCGATGCAGACCACTTTTTAACCGTTTTTCCATTGTGATATAGTTTAAATTGGACATCAGGCCATCCCAATGCAATATTCGCAACGGTTTCTACAATATGCCCCATTTCTGTTTTTACTGTCTTTAAGAATTTCCGTCTGGCAGGAGTATTGAAGAAAAGATGCCTGGCAGTTATCATTGTGCCCACAGGGGCACCAATTTCAGCGACCTTTTTTATCGTTCCTCCCTCTAAAAAGACCTCTGTGCCGACTTCAGATATTTCATCTCTCGTGATAAGAGAAAATTTGGAAACAGAGGCAATGCTTGGGAGTGCTTCACCTCTAAAACCAAGTGTATTTATAGAAAATAAATCTCTGTCCTTATAGATTTTACTGGTTGCGTAACGTTCCAGGGAAAGGAGGGCATCATCATGGCTCATTCCAGTGCCATTGTCAGAAACCCGCATCAGAGACAGGCCGCCGTTTTCAATCTCGATTATAACTCTTGTGCTTCCTGCATCCAGTGAATTTTCTACGAGTTCCTTTATAACTGAAGAAGGACGCGCTACAACTTCACCGGCAGCTATCTTATTGGAGAGAATTTCAGGAAGTATTTTTATCTTGGACACGTTTAGCCCGCATTTTCCATTAACAAAATTTATCGTAACTACTCAGGTTGTTAGGTTCACGGTTCACGGTTCACGGTTGGTTGCCTTGATCTCTTCATATTTCTTGAGATTCCACGACTGTCAACACGTGTTCGTCTGGCCTGTTCGTAGACATTTTTGAATTCGCCGGTCGATATGTACTCTTCATCCACTGCGAGGTGGTGTTCGCTACCGTTCAATTTTCATCGCTCTCTAACCGTGAACCGTGAACCCTTGAACAGTGAACCTGAGTAGTTACTGTTTATCAAGAACAAAGCGTCGTAAGAAATCTGCTTCCTTTGGAGAAAGGTCAAATTTAATGCAGGCTTTCTCTATAATTTTATTCAGGTCCTTTTCAGGCTCAAACTTCCTCTGATCAGAAACCCACTTA
>VMSQ01000136.1 GCA_013792055.1 Desulfobacteraceae bacterium | reverse complement strand
TAATAACCTGAACAGTTGTAAGTTCTCAATAAGTTCGGAATAGCTCCTGGATACCCGCCTTCGCGGGTATGACGATTGTGTAAGTGCCCGTCATTCCCGCGAAAGCGGGAATCCAGAGAATAGTCGCAAAATATGATTTGCCCGAGCTTTTTGAGAAGTTACGAATAGTTTCGATAATTCAGTGTAATTCCGTGAAAATCCGTGGTGTACTATTATAATATTTATAATTATTAATGCTTACGGTCAATATATTGCACAAAAGTAATATGCTATTTACATGATTAAAAAAAATATCAGCAAAAAAGTTGCAATTCCACTTATAATTATTGGAGGCATTATCTGCGGAATTACGATTGGCTTTTTTTTAGCCCTGACCCGTGATCTGCCCCAGATAAGTTCCCTCAAAGATTTCAGGCCATCCTCAATCACCAGGATATATTCATCAGACAGGGTGCTGCTATCAGAACTATTCGTAGAAAAAAGGGACCCGGTACCTCTTAAAGTGATACCCGAATATCTCAAGAAAGCCATAGTTGCAACAGAAGACAGGAACTTTTATAACCACAGCGGAGTTGATCTGAAAGGAATTGCCAGAGCTATAATAAAGGACATATGGGCTGGAAAATTTGTTGAAGGAGCAAGCACCATTACACAGCAGCTCGCAAAAACCCTTTTCCTTAATCCCAAAAAAACCATTGTCAGAAAATTAAAGGAAGCTTTTCTGGCTTTTCAACTGGAGCGCCGCTACACTAAGGATGAAATACTCGAACTGTATCTTAATCAGGTATACTTTGGCAGTGGCGCATATGGAGTAGAATCTGCTGCAAGAATATTTTTCGAAAAATCAGTAAAAGACTTAACCCTTGCTGAATGTTCGCTTGTTGCAGCCATGCCCAAAGCTCCTTCCAGATTTTCTCCTCTCGTCAACCAGGAACTCGCTATAAAGCGTAGCAACACTGTCTTAAAACAAATGCTGGAAACAGGTATTATTAATGAAACAGAATATAATAAAGCATTAAATGAAACGCTTAACTTATCCAAAAGAAATAAAAACTCGCTCAAAGCGCCCTATTTCGTTGAATATGTTAAAGATTTTCTTGAAAACATTATAGGCTCATCAAGGCTTTATAAAGGAGGGCTTACAATATATACCACTCTTTCCTATGAGCTGCAGAAAACGGCTGAGGATGCAATCGCAAAAGGGCTTTCAGATCTTGAGTCAAGAATGAAACAGCAGGGAATAATTAATCCTGACCCTCAAAGCGCCCTTGTCTCCCTTGACATTCAGTCAGGAGGAATTCTTGCCATGACCGGCGGCAAAGATTTTTATAAAAGTTCTTACAACAGAGCCACAATTGCAAAAAGACAACCTGGCTCTGCTTTTAAACCAATTATCTATGCCCATGCAATTGAAAGGGGTTTTACGCAAAACATGATGATACTGGATGCGCCTGTTGCCTTTAAAGGAAGAAAAGAAGGCGAAGCATGGAAGCCTGAAAATTTTTCCAAAGATTACCAGGGTGAAATAACTCTTAGAAAAGCTCTTGCTCTCTCAAAAAACATACCGGCAGTCAGACTGATAGAAATGCTTGGGCCGTCCTCTGTAGTCCAGTTTGCATACAAACTCGGCATTAAATCTGCTCTTTCTCCAGATCTATCCCTTGCCCTGGGAACATCTGAAGTAACTCTTTTAGAATTAACTTCCGCGTATACGGTTTTTCCAAACAAAGGGGAAAGCATAAAGCCATACGGAGTAATAGAAGTTGTTGATCACAACGAACATGTTGTCTGGCGTGCAAAACCAAAGAAAAGACTGGTGATGTCACACACCAGTGCCGCAATAATGACAGACATGCTTACTGGGGTTGTGAAAGAAGGCACTGGTCAAAAAGCACATATCATCAAACGTCCTGTTGGTGGAAAAACCGGAACCACAGATAAATTTAAAGACGCCCTTTTTATTGGGTTTTCTCCGTCAATTGCAACAGGAGTATGGGTTGGACAGGATAAGTTTACTACACTGGGGGAATGGGAAACAGGAGCTATGGCAGCTCTCCCCATATGGATAAAATTCATGGAAAAAGCGCTGGCCGACAAACCTTTTCAACACTTTGATATTCCTGATGATGTAGTACAGGTTCATATGAACTCTACCAGCGGACTTCTTGAGAATGCAGACTCACCAAATGCAGTTGCAGCTCTTTTTAAAAAAGGGACCGAGCCAAGGGAATATCATTAGAAATACAGGTTATTCCCCTTGACACCCCTGCCCTATATCAATAATACTAACTAAAAAATAACCGTGAACCGTGAACCATCATTACTATAAGGCTTAAATTATGACTAGATTTTATATTTTTATAATAAGAATAGTTCTTGGGGCTGCTTTTGCCGTTTTACTCTCACGATTTTTTTTCCCCAATGCAAATCCTGTATATATAGCAGGTATGGGAATTTTCCTTGTCGGGGCTGCTTATTTAGCAGAGTATTTCCGCAATAAAAAATCAACATGAAACAGATAATCCTCGGAACAGCCGGACATATAGATCACGGGAAGACTGCCCTTATCAAAGCGGTTACAGGCATAGATACCGACCGGTTAAAGGAAGAAAAACTTCGCGGCATAACCATTGAGCTGGGATTTGCCTCTATTGATCTTCCCAGCGGGCAGCATCTTGGTATTGTTGACGTGCCCGGCCATGAAAAATTTGTAAAAACCATGGTGGCAGGGGCTACCGGTATTGATATTGTTGCCATGGTAATTGCGGCTGACGAAGGAGTAATGCCTCAGACAAGAGAGCATATGGAAATTTGCACCCTTCTGGAAATAAAACAAGGTCTCGTTGTTTTGACAAAGGCTGACCTTGTGGATGAAGAATGGCTGGAGCTTGTAATCGAAGATGTAAACGAATTTACCAGGGGAACATTTCTTGAGGACAAACCAGTCCTGCCGGTATCGTCTGTTACAGGCCAGGGGATTCCTGAATTTATAAAAACCCTTGACGAATTAAGTGCCGTGACTCCCAGCCGTCCTGTAAACAATTTGTTCCGTCTTCCCATAGACAGAGTTTTCACCATGAAGGGGTTTGGCACGGTTATTACAGGTACCCTGATTTCAGGATCTGTCAGGACCGGCGATACTGTTATGATCTATCCTTCAGGCATTACATCAAAGGTTCGCGGTATCCAGGTACATAACCAGAGCGTCAGTATTGCGGAAGCCGGGATGCGCACAGCCATTAACTTCCAGGGACTTGAAAAGGCTTCCGTACAAAGAGGAGAAGTGGTATCCAGCCCGGGAGCTCTAAAGCTGAGTTATATGCTTGATGTGTCTATTCACTTTCTTAAAAGCAATAAAAAACCCATCAAAAATCGCACTTTAATCAGATTCCACACAGGTACCAGCGAAATCCTCGGCTATATTGTACTGCTTGAGAAAGATGAACTGGACCCGGGTGAGACAAACGTTGCCCAAATTCGACTTGATTCTCCGGTTGCCATAGTAAAGGATGACAAGTTCGTCATCCGAAGCTATTCTCCGGTACGCACAATCGGCGGAGGGCAAATATTAAACCCGCTTCCCCAAAAGCATAAACGCTTCCAAAAAAGTATTTTTGAAGGAATAAAGGCCCTGGTAAGCCAGCCGCCTGAAGAAATCACTGCCTATCATGTTGATAATTCCGGTTATCAAGGCGTGTCTTTTTCTGATCTGAAAATTATGACCAACCTGTCTGAAAAACAGCTTGATACTGCCCTGCAAAAGCTAATGTCAATAAAGACCGCCATATGTACTGACAGGGAAAACAAAATTTACATTCATAAAAACTGCTTTGAAACTCTAAATAAAAAAATTTCATTTCTTCTTGAAAATCATCACAGGACAAATCCGCTAAAAGCCGGCATGCCCAAAGAAGAACTAAAGTCCAAGCTGCCTTCGGCTGGTTTAAAACTTTTTAATCTTATGCTCGAAATGATGATGAAAAACAAAGAAGTGGTTTCTGAGGGAGAAACTGTCCGCCTTTCTTCACATACTGTTTCCCTTGGAGGCGATCAGGCTGAAGTAAAAGAAAAAATTTTGAATACATATCTTAAAAGCGGGCTCTGCCCTCCATATTTCAAGGATCTGAGCAAAACTCTTGATATTGACGCAAAAAAAGCTAAAGACGTGCTCATGCTTCTTACGGAGCAAGGACTAATAATCAAAACAAAAGAAGAGCTTTATTTCCATGCAGAGGTTGTAAATAATCTGAAAAAAAAACTGGTTGATTTTCTTTTAAAACACGGAGAGATAACGACCCCCCAGTTTAAGGAAATAGCAGGTACAACACGTAAGTATTTAATCCCATTAATAGAATATTTCGACTCAAAGAACGTTACAATCCGGATAGGCGATATACGTAAGCTCAGAAGCAGTTAGAAAATTGAAGATTGAAAATTGAAGATTGAAAATTTGTGGAATCGCTCCTGCCCGCCATCGGCTTCGCCTTCAGGCGAGGCGGGCGGGTCGCTCTGTCATTTTAAATGAAACTGCGCCGAAGCAAGCTTTGGGAAATTTAACCCAATAAATCACGCCTGTCTGCGTGCGGACATGCACAGGCAGAAAAATCCGTGTAATCTGCCTGCTTGTGCCTCGCAGTGGCAGGCGGGTCTGTGGATTAAAATTAATAGAATACCTTCAATCGACAATCTTCAATCTTCAATCATCAATCATCAATCATCAATATTGGGGCTATACTGTCCAGAAAAAGCATGCCTTTTCGTGAAAGTGCGCAGCGGTTTTTTGGCTGAATGGGAAGAATATATCCATCTTCCTCGAGCTGCTTTATCTTCTCTGCAAACATCTGGCGAAAGTTTATACCAAGGGTTTCATCAATAACATCAATGTCTATCCCGTCAGTCTTCCTCAGCCCAAGATAAACCATCTCCATCATGCGCTGCTCTTTGCTTAAAATCTCTTTTTCTTCTACAGGCAGCCTGCCCTCTTTTATATTCTCTATATATTTCTTTACGCTGCGGCAGTTCCAGTAGCGCTGGTGTCCTGTGAATGAATGTGCGGATGGCCCGAATCCCAAGTATGGCGAGAATGACCAGTACTTCATATTATGCCTGGATATTCTGGAAGCATTTTTTGCAAAGTTTGATATCTCATACTGAACATAACCATGAGCACTTAAATATTCCATTGTTGTTTCAAAAAGATCGGCTGACAGAGAGTCGGCCACAGGTTTAACCTTGCCTTGCCGGCGGTCTATGTCCAATGGAGTGCCTTTCTCATATGTAAGCATGTAGCAGGAGAGGTGCTCGGGCTTAAATTCAACAGCCCTATGAAGGTCGGAAAGCCACATTTCTTTTGTCTGACCCGGAATGCCGTAAATAAGATCAATGCCGATATTATCAAACCCCGCTTTTCGCGCCCCTCTTATTGTTAGCTCTGCATCATTACTTGAATGAATTCTGCCAAGAAAATCAAGAATTTCATCATTAAAAGACTGCGCCCCTATGTTGATACGGTTAATGCCGATATTCTTATATTCCGGAAGCTGTTCAGACGTAACAGTGCCCGGGTTGACTTCTATGGTTACTTCAGAATCAGTAGATATATTAAATAATCCATATGCGTTTTCAATTATCCTGCCAATATTTTCCGGTCTTAAAACCGAGGGTGTGCCGCCTCCGAAATACAGGGTGTCAAAAAGTAAAGAAGGGCTCGAAGCCATTTGCATTTCCTGAATTAAAGCCTCGATAAACGGCTGTTTAAGGGACTGGTCTGTTATGGAGTAAAAATTGCAGTAAGGACATTTCTTAATACAAAAAGGAATATGCACATATATGCCGGCAAGTTTGTTCAATTAGAGCCTTTTTAATAATCAGTTTCTTCGCACATTGTAAAACTTTAGCTTTTTATAAATATATCCGATTCATAAGGCTAAAATGTTACAATTTGATAAAGTATTTGGTAAGCTTCTTTTTTGGCAAAAGCAAGGGTGGTTTTACAAGACCTTTCAAAGTAGCTTGATAAGCATATCCATTGCACCCCATATAATATGTGAATATTCTTGACTATTTACTGTGTGTTAGAGTAAAAAGTGTTATTTATGACGGCGTGGAATACCATACAAAAAACCCTGACATTGTGACCAAACATAATTTTCCCAGGAGTATCTTGATTATGACATCAGCCGCCAGATAGAGCTTGAAAGCTACGGCTACCGCTTTCTGAGGCTGAACAAGTTCAACCTGCGGCCGGAGCAGGCACCGGGATGCGGATGGTATTGAATCAATGGCAAGCATTGGGATATCCTGAGCCGGAGTACGATAATGACCGCTCGCGCAAGACCTTTGAAATACGTTTTCCTTTGGCAAAAGACCAGATTACCGAACAAGTCACAGGGGAAGTCACGGGTGAAGTCCAGAAATTCTTAAAAATACTGCATACGCCCATGAGCCGCTCAGAAGCTCAGATCGCTCTCAACCTGAAAGGACAAGCAAACTTCAGGGATCGCTATTTGAAGCCGGCTCTGGATTTAGAACTTGTAGAAATGACAATTCCTGATAAACCGAAAAGCCGTTTACAGAAATACCGGCTGACAGAAAAAGGGAAGGCATGGCTTGATAAATACATTGGCAAGGGGAAATAGGCTAGAAATATGAATTGGCATAACGGACATTTATCGGACATAACGGACACGCTCCAGACATTTATCGGACATAACCATTGGCATTTAATAGGTGATTCTGGCAATTAGTTGGCGTTTTTTGGCAAATTAGGTGTTAAGAGAACTCAAACAAGAGGAAAAAATTATGCATGTGGGGGTCAAAGAAGTTCGGACACTAAACACTCGAATCAAGCAGATCAAGGATCGCATCGAGGAAATATGGAAATCCGCAAAGCTTTCGGGCTCAAAGATCGCGTACATGTCCACAAAAGCTACTTACAGCCCGCCCTTCAATCGGGATATATTGAAATGACCATCCCCGACAAACCCAACAGCCGCCTCCAGAAGTACCGGCTGACCGATGCGGGGAAGCGGTTACTGGAGTCTATGCAGAAATAGTCGAAGGCTTTGGTATGCTCAAAAGACAATAGAAAACGGCTGGAGTCGTGATGTTTTATCCTTCCAGATTGAAACGCAGCGTCACAAACGATTGGGTAACGCTGCAAATAACTTTGAACTGGCGCTTCCTCCTGCCGATTCTGCATAGGAGCTTTACCTGATCTATTTGTCGATATGAAAGTATGACACCTGACATATTGGCCGGCCAGACGCTCCGGATTATGAAATTTTGGAATATGCCAGATCCCACGGATAAAATTAAAAGCCAGATAGGGAAAATACAAGACAGCATTAATAAGGGTCAAAGGGTGACCCCTTTTCCGAGGCGCAGTTGAAAGAGGAAGTGAGATTAAATCTTTTGATCGCTGAGAATTTGGGGAAGGTGAAAATTAAATAAAAAAGATAAAAGCAATGGCATCACAAAATACGATACGTCATTAAAGAAAGATATGAAGATCTGATGAAAATTGAGGTTAAAAATGGGTAAGTCATTAAGTCCCGATAATGATTACATTAATTTTTTTGCTGAAGTCAAGGAGCGGATACGTCGTTCCCAATATGAAGCGCTTAAAGCCGTCAATAAGGAATTAATACAACTTTATTCGGATATTGGACGGATGATTGTCGAAAAACAGCGAGACCTTGGCTGGGGCAAATCTGTGGTTGAACAGCTTTCAAAAGATATTCACAAGGAATATCCTGGGATTCAAGGATTCTCGACAACTAACCTCTGGAATATGAGGCTATTTTATTCGGAAATTCAGCAACATGAAAAACTCCAACCATTGGTTGGAGAAATTAGCTGGACAAAAAACATCCTGATTCTGACCAAATGCAAAGACCCTCTGGAGCGGGAATTTTACCTTGCATACTGCGACCTGCCAAAAGTGCAACCCCTGGTTGCACAAATCGGCTGGACCCATAACCCGAGTAGTGCAACACAAAATCCAAATGATATCAGGGGTAAACAAAAAAATCCTCGACAAATTAGACAAACACTGAACTCTACGGCTATTGGCGGCGAAAAAAACCACAAAGGAAAACCAATAGTTAACTTCTTGATAATATAAACTTATAAGCTGATGATGTCCCATAGATCACTCCAGTGGATGTTGGGACCAAGTTGGGACTAAGTCGGGACCAAGTTCTTAACCCCCTAATCAAGACGGGGTTTGTAGAAATGATCATCCCGGACAAACCGCGCAGTAGCAAACAGAAGTACCGGATGACCGACGCGGGGAAACGGTTACTGGAGTCTATGCAGAAATAGTCG
>VMSQ01000227.1 GCA_013792055.1 Desulfobacteraceae bacterium | reverse complement strand
TCAGATACCTTGCCATATCCTTCTGTGCATTTTTTAGAAGATAGATTCTATAATGGTGAATGACCTTGGATCTTTGGACGTAATAATGCCTGCATCGCCTTCGGCCTTTTTGAGCCATTCAACTATTAGTTCTTTCATACAGCACCTTGCCTTCCTGCATAATCTCCTTTATAAAAAAGTCTCCCAGTCTCAATCTGCGGTCAATATCCGCAGGCCTCCGAACAAGGAGATCAAGAGGAAAGGATCGCTTTATGGCTCTTCGAATCTCAAAAGACTGTTGATGGGGACGGCTTTTAAAATCCATCACCACCAGAATATCCACATCACTGTCTGGAGTCGCATCTCCTGAAGCATGGGAACCGAACATGATAATACGTTCTGGATTGAATCGATTGACAACATCATTAACAAAACTTTTTATTTCATCTTCAATAACTGTTTTCATTAGAATCTCCTTGGCGACCACGCCTCAGGGTATTGAATAATGCGGTCAATTGTTGCGTAGATTTCTTGGGCAAACTCTATACCGAGGCCATGCCGGCAGTCTTCATAATATTCAACAGTCCTGTCAAATTCCGTTTCTGCATGCTCGTGGAAATAGAATTTCATTTCCCGTGCTTTGCTCGAATTTTGGCAAAAACTTCTTCACCGGGAACCAGCTTAGCTTTGCCCTCCTCAATTTGGGACACGCGACGTTCCGCTTCCTCTGCCCAAAGGCGATTGATTTCCTCATCGACTGGAAGGTTGAGGCTCGCAAGAAGCTTCTCAACCAAGCTTATACGGATGTCTGCCGGAAGGGATAGGGCTTCTTCAATAACTCTGCCATTTGTTGTCGCCATAGTATTCCTCCTTTACTGAAATATTTAAACATACATCACAAGGTAAGGCAATAATGATTCATAAAAGCAGAACCAGTTATTATATTGTTTCTGACTATTCCCACAGATTTATCAATCCCCTTCAGGACATATTCCACTTCCATGCGGTTTCTATCTCCACAAAGGATGATGCCAATAAACGCCCGGCTTTCTTATTGAATCATCCCCTTATGACCTTACGGCCAGGCATTTAGGTTTTCTTAAGCCCTGTTTTTGAGAATGCTTTTATGAACCGTTTCTATGACATCGCCTTTCAAATACAATCCGGCTGCTTTCAGGGCTTCCACAGATTTATGAAATGACTCTACATTACCTTGTTTCGCTGCTCTTGCAATTATACTCAGCGTACCGTAAGCTTTGATGCCTATGGCAAAGGCGGCTCGCCTTGCAGCCCGATCATCCATTAGGACTGCACAATGCCGTTGCAACCGAGCATACTCAATTACTTCTGATTCTCCTCGCCCCAATTGCCAACTTCCTATCGGCGACAGCGGCGGATCAATCCGAACATGTTTCAGCCATTCTATTTTGGAGATCAACCTCCGCATCGGATCGTCTAAGGGCCCTGCAAGAATTTCTTCAACCACAGCTTGAGGCACAACAATTTCTGAGAATTGCTTTGGCAGCAACTCAAGTAGATCGGCCTTTGCCAAAACAATGAGCGGCGAAGCATCACAAATGATTTTATCCATCAAGGGTTATTCCTCCAGGTTTTCAAGAATTTCCTCCGCTGTTTCCTGAAACGGTGAAACCTTAAAACGGCTCAATCCATTTATGAATTCCGCCCTGCTCAGCCCCGCAACTTCAGCGGCCTTCCCCTGGCTTAACAGGCCAAGTTCATACCACTTGACCGCTGCGGCAAGGCGCATCTCTTTTGCCAGATCTTTCGGGTCCTTCTGCATAGCCAGAAACACATCCTCTGACAGCTCTATTTCTATCGTCTGACTCATAATCTCACCTCCAACCATTTGATATATCCCAGTTCCACATCATGTCCCTTTTCTCCGATCAAAAATCGGGCAGGGCTTGCCTTGTGGTTTTACATTATTTATTCGCACTCTAACCCGCATTTCTCATGCTCTGTTCTATCTGGATTAGAAAAATCGGTACCGGAACCAGGTTGATTGACTGGTACCCCCAATTGTATTTGCAAGATACAATATTTTCATACAACTATAAAGTAAAAAATAGCCGTTCACGGCTTGAAAGTTGAAATTCAACGTTCCGTGAACGGTTACAAATCTTCCAGAGAAAAATAGAGATATAGTGATTGGTAAATGTTAAGCCGCTTGACAAATACCAGGCCCGTGGATATTTTGACGCATGTAAAAAGCATCTAAAAGCAAATTAATACCGGGAGATTATGAACAACGATACATTTATATCCAGAATTGCCAAAGAACAAAACATAACCGATAATCAGGTTCAGGCGGTAGCTTCTCTTCTATTGGAAGGCGCAACAATTCCGTTTATCGCGCGCTACAGAAAAGAAGCCACAGGAAGTCTTGATGAAGTCGCTGTTATGTCGGTCAGGGACAGGCTGAACCAGCTTAGGGAACTGGAAGAACGAAAGGAAACGGTTCTCAAATCTCTTGAAAAACACGGTCACATGACAGATGAACTGCAGGAAAAGGTTGTCGCTGCAGAATCCATGACTGTGCTTGAAGACATATATCTTCCTTATAAGCCCAAACGACGGACAAGGGCTGTTATAGCAAAGGAAAAGGGGCTTGAACCATTGGCGCTGATGATTTTTGAGCAGAAAGGCACAAATCCGGGCAAGGAAGCAAAATCTTTCATTGACCCTGAAAAGGGGGTAGAGTCTGTTGAAGATGCCCTGGCCGGGGCCAGAGACATAATTGCAGAAATAATAAATGAGAATGATAAGGCCAGGGCCCGGCTGAGAAACCTTTTTTTCACAAAAGCCGCGATTAAAAGCCGGGTTGCTTCAGGCATGGAGGAAAAGGGGGCTAAATTCAGAGACTATTTTGACTGGGAGGAATTGGTTGCCGGCATTCCTTCTCACAGGATGCTGGCCATGAGACGGGGTGAAAGCGAAGCCTTTCTGAACCTTGACATACTGCCTGACGAAGAGGAAGCAACAGCCATACTTGAAAACCTGTTTGTTAACGGGGAAGGTGATGATTCAGCACAGGTAAAGCTGGCCGTAAAGGACTGCTACAAGCGGCTTCTCTCCCGTTCCATGGAAACTGAAACCAGGCTTCACGCAAAAGAAAGGGCTGAGATTGAAGCGATAAAAGTGTTCGCTGATAACCTTCGCCAGCTCCTGCTTGCTCCGCCACTGGGAGCAAAACGCGTAATGGGAATAGACCCTGGATTCAGAACCGGATGCAAGCTTGTCTGTCTTGACCAGCAGGGGAAACTGCTTCATTATGATACTGTTTATCCCCATATGTCTGAAAAAAAGGCTCTTGCAGAAGCTGAAAAGATAAAATCCCTGTGCGAAAAGTTTGATATTGAAGTCATAGCTGTTGGAAACGGTACAGCAGGCAGAGAAACAGAAGCTTTTGTCAAGGCTGTCCTTTTTTCAAAGCCTGTGCAGGTTATAATGGTCAATGAGAGCGGTGCGTCAATATATTCCGCTTCTGAAACGGCAAGGGAAGAGTTCCCTGATCATGATCTAACGGTGCGCGGAGCTGTATCAATCGGAAGACGCCTGATGGACCCCCTTGCAGAGCTTGTCAAGATCGATCCAAAATCAATAGGTGTTGGTCAGTACCAACATGATGTTGATCAGAAGGCACTGAAACAGACCCTTGACGATGTTGTTATGAGTTGCGTTAACGGTGTCGGTGTTGATCTGAACAGAGCCAGTGCCCAGCTCCTTACCTATGTTTCAGGCCTGAACGCCGGGATCGCAAAAAACATTATCGCATATCGTGAGGAGAACGGCCCCTTCAAGTCCAGGCGACAATTGACAAAAGTGTCGCGCCTCGGCCCAAAGGCATTTGAACAGTCTGCGGGTTTTTTAAGGATCCTTGACGGTGAAAACCCTCTGGATGCCAGCGCAGTGCATCCTGAAAGTTACTATATTGTTGACGCCATAACCAAAGACCTTGGGACCACGGTCGTTGCTATTTTAAAAAAACCTGATATCAGGCAACAGATTGATGTTACAAAATATGTTACTGAATCTGTCGGAATTCCCACTTTAAATGATATCCTTAATGAACTGGCAAAACCGGGACGTGACCCAAGGGAAAAATTCGAAGCATTCGCATTTGCTGATGGTATTGAAAAAATCGAAGACCTGAGACCTGGGATGAAAATCCCTGGAATTGTAACAAATATCACAGCCTTCGGCGCTTTTGTCGATATCGGTGTACATCAGGACGGCCTTGTTCATGTCAGCCAGATGGCAGACAGGTTTGTAAAAAATCCAGCGGATATTGTAAAAAATCAGCAAAAGGTAATGGTAACTGTGCTCGAAGTTGACCTTGCAAGAAACAGGATCTCTCTCTCAATGAAATCGCAGGCAGAGAAGTCAGGGACTGCGGTTGAAAACCATAACCCGAAACCAAAGAATAAGAACAAAAAGAACTTGAGCAGCGGGAATGCGCCGTTTAACAACCCGCTGGCAGAAGCCTTAATAAAAAGCGGGCTTAAATGAATTACCCTGCAGCAAGCTGCTGGGCAATTCATTTCAGGATTTAGGTGCAAATAAAATTTGGAGAAGTCGGCATCCTTTTTTGGAAAAATATATGAAAAAAAAAGCATCTCAAAAAGTTCTGGTAACAGGTGGCGGAGGCTTTTTAGGCGGGGCAATAGTAAAGATGCTTCTTGAAAAAAAATGCCGTGTCCGCAGTTTTTCCCGCAGCCATTACCCTGAACTTACATCAATGGGAGTGGAACAGTTTCAGGGTGATATCGCTGATAAAACCTCTGTTGAAAAAGCATGCAAAGATATTGATCTTGTATTTCATGTGGCAGCTAAAGCCGGAGTATGGGGGAAATATTCCGATTATTACAGAGCTAACGTTACAGGCACTCTGAATATTATTGACGCATGTAAAAACAACAAAGTTCCAAAGCTAATTTACACAAGCTCTCCAAGCGTTATATTTGATGGAACAGATATGGAAGGTGTAAATGAATCCTGTCCATATCCCGCCAATTATAATGCTCATTATCCAAAAACAAAAGCTCTGGCCGAACAGGCTGTAAGAGCTGCCGGCGACAATCTGTTGACTGTAATATTAAGACCGCATTTGATATGGGGCCCAAAAGACAGCCATCTGGTTCCAAGAATTATTTCAAGAGCAAAACAGCTCATAATAGTCGGTAACGGCAAGAATGTTGTGGATACGATTTACATAGACAATGCTGCTTATGCCCATATTCTTGCTGCTGAAAAACTGGATGAAGATCCTGGCATTTCAGGAAACATTTATTTTATCAGCCAGGGAAAGCCTGTTTTATTGTGGGAAATGATAAACAATATCTTAAAAGCAGGCGGGTTGCCTCCGATTAAACGTTCAATATCTCACAAAACAGCGTGGTTTATTGGAGCATTTCTTGAAAACGCATACACGCTTCTAAATATAAAAAGCGAACCTAAAATGACGCGTTTTGTGGCAGACGAACTTGCAAAATCCCACTGGTTTGATATGGGTGCCGCCCAAAATGATTTGGGATATATTCCAAAGGTTTCCACAGAAGAAGGTCTAAAGAAGCTTGAATCCTGGCTAAAGAGCAGGCAATAGTTCACAGCAGAGAACACAGAGCAAAATAAATATAAACCCTGAGACCTTTGAAAAATGTTCAATTTTGTTCAAGTTCAAGGAAGGCGAAAATTTTAACCGGAGGAATATATTGAATATTTCGAGGATTAAAATCTGAGTCTGACGCAGAAATCGGGCAAAAGGGAGCGTTTTTCAAAGGTCTCGCATCCATCGCCATGAACCGACAGGACATCCGCACGTTAAAGATTCTTGAAGAAATTGAC
>VMSQ01000007.1 GCA_013792055.1 Desulfobacteraceae bacterium | reverse complement strand
TTCCAATATTTCTGGTTGGACATGTGACAAAAGATGGTGCAATAGCAGGCCCCAGACTTTTGGAGCATATGGTGGATACAGTTCTTTATTTTGAAGGCGATAGAAATCATGTTTTCAGAATTCTGCGCGCTGTCAAAAACAGGTTTGGATCGACCAACGAAATAGGCGTATTTGAAATGAATGAACTGGGCCTTCAAGAAGTTGCAAATCCTTCTGCGGTATTTCTTTCAGAACGTCCTGTAAACACACCAGGATCAGTTGTAACAGCCAGCATGGAAGGCACCAGACCGATACTTGTTGAACTTCAGGCTCTGGCCAGCAGGACAAATTTTGGGACACCCAGAAGGACAGTTCTTGGTATTGATCAAAATCGGGTTGCGCTGCTTGTAGCTGTCATGGAAAAAAAATTGGGTATGGATTTAATGGGACATGATATCTTTATGAATGTAGCCGGGGGTATAAAGGTAGATGAGCCGGCCATTGACATGGGAATTGTTTCCGCCATCGCATCAAGCTTTTTAGATAAACCTATTTCTGATGCAACGCTTGTTCTTGGTGAAGTAGGATTGACAGGTGAAGTCAGAGCTGTGAGCCATATTGAAACCAGAGTTAATGAAACAAAAAAAATGGGTTTTTCAAGGTGTCTTGTGCCGGAAAGCAACCTGAAACGCATGACCAAAGTCGAGGGCATAGATGTTATAGGGGTAAAAACAGTAGCAGAAGCAATCGAAATCCTGTTTTGACCTAAAACCTGCAAGCGACGATTTCACCACATCCGCTGTGTTGCAGGGCGTTCGCAGTAGTTCACTACAGCTTCATGCCCTGCGCCTTGCGGCTGCGGCAAACTCGACGGTTGCAGGATTCAGGTTTGAAAATTAATGAAGCGATACAAATCAAAAAATAAAGGGTGGGAAGATCACTACTCCACCCTGGCTAAAAAAGAACATTTCCCTGCAAGATCGGTTTACAAGCTCAAGGAAATACAGCAAAAATATAATTTAATAAAAAAGGGAGACAGAGTTCTTGATCTAGGTTGTTCACCAGGTTCCTGGCTTATCTATGCAGCCGAGCTGACAGGAAAAAGGGGACAGGTAATTGGAGTTGACCTGAACCCTTTATCTGTAAAGATCCCATCAAGCGCCAGCATATATATCGCAGATATTCTCTCTGTTGATGATGAGTTTTATGAGTTAATAGGAAAAGATTTTAACGTTATTTTAAGTGATATGGCACCGGCTACAACCGGGAATAAAAATGTCGATGCTGCGAGATCATTTAACCTCTGCGAAGCAGCTCTGCACATTGCTCAAAAAACTCTGATGCCTGGAGGATCATTTGTTTGCAAGATCTTTCAGGGTGAAGATTTTAAAAAATTTTCAGATTCAGTAAAGGCCGGCTTTAAAAAAAGCAGGATTTTCAAACCACAAAGCAGCCGAAAGGCGAGTAAAGAGATATATATAATTGGATTGGATAAAAATTAGACTGTAAATTCAGGAGGAAAATATGTCAGGTCATAGCAAGTGGTCTTCCATTAAACATAAAAAAGGTGCAACCGATGCCAAACGAGGCAAAATCTTTACAAAGCTTATAAAAGAAATTACCGTAGCGGCACGTATGGGGGGAGGAGGAGACCCTACGACAAACCCAAGGCTTAGAACGGCAATACTGGCAGCAAAAAGTGAAAATATGCCCAAAGACAATATTGAAAGAGCTATAAAAAAGGGGACCGGAGAACTCGAAGGAGTAAATTACGAAGATATAATTTACGAGGGGTACGGCCCGGGTGGCACAGCTATTTTAATTGAATCACTTACAGACAACAAAAACAGAACTGTTGCCGATATTCGTTATATTCTAAACAAAGCCGGAGGTAATTTAGGTGAAAATGGTTGTGTTGCATGGATGTTTGACAAGAAAGGGTATATTGTTGTCGAGAACAGCAAAGTCGATGAAGAAGCTTTGATGGAAATCGCCATAGATGCCGGCGCTGAAGATGTGAGAGAGGATGAAACCAATTTTGAAATTATAACCAAACCCAGGGATTTGGAATCAGTTAAAACAGCGATAGACAAAAAATCAATACGTTATATTGTAGCTGAAATAACTATGCTTCCAAAGTCAACAGTAAATCTTGAAGGCAAAGAGGCAGAACAAATGGTAAGATTGATGGAAAATCTTGAAGATTGTGATGACGTGCAAAAAGTATATACCAATGCAGATATACCAGAGGAAATTTTAGACAATATGTAATAAAAGAGGTTCACGGTTCAAGGTTCAGGGTTAGTCGCCCTTTAACCTTGAACCTTGAACCTTAAGCCCTGAACCCAGTTGTTGCGAAAGGTCTATCATCCTTTGAACTGCTTTTAAGGCTGGTCTCTGAATATCTTCCGGCACCTTAACCTCGCCTTCCATGAATTCAAGGCTTCTGACAACATCTTCAAGAGTGATCTTCTTCATGTCACTGCATTCCATATTTAAAGATGCGGGATAAAAAAATTTGTCAGGATTTGCCTTTTGTAATGGATAAAGCAATCCTATTTCGGTCCCTACGATAAAAGATCTGCTTTTCGATTCCATGGCATATCTGATCATGCCGGAAGTACTTAAAGCAACATCCGCCATATCAATAATATACGGCGGACATTCCGGATGAGCCATAAAAACAGCATCCGGATGTTCTCTTTTGGCTATTATTACATCTTCCGGAGTAAGATCATTGTGAATTGGGCAGTATCCGTCCCATATATGTATCTTCTTATCAGTACGTGAAGCAGTATTTAAAGCAAGGTTTCTATCGGGCACCATAATCAGTTCTTTTTCATCCAGACTGTTTACAATATCCAGCGCATTAGCCGATGTGCAGCAAATGGTTGAGAGAGCTTTGACGGCAGCAGACGAATTAACATAAGTTACTACAGGCATTGGAGGAAGCTCCGCAAGCTTAGCCTTAAGTTCTTCCGAAGTCACCATGTCGGCCATAGGACAACCAGCATCTTTGCGCGGAAGCAGTACTGTCTTATGTGGTGACAGAACTGAAGCAGTTTCCGCCATAAAACTTACCCCACAAAACAGAATAACCTCTGCATCAGTCTGGGAAGCTTTTATGCTCAATTCAAGTGAATCACCACATAGATCAGCAAGATCCTGTATCTCCGGAGGCTGGTAATTATGTGCAAGCATAATTGCTTTTCTTTTTTTCAGCAGACTTTTTATCTTATTTCTCATTTTTTTATCCATAATTTATAGCAGTTTTCGTTCAGGCACTATA
>VMSQ01000282.1 GCA_013792055.1 Desulfobacteraceae bacterium | reverse complement strand
TGCGTATTCCGCTCCATTCCGGCCACCAATTCCGGAACAAATCGGCCACCCATTCCGCTTGATTCCGGCCACCAATTCCGGAGCATTCCGGCCACTTTAAAATTTTATAATTTATAGCGACGCTGGATAATTTTACTTTTAAATCCTATGTCTTTCTCAATCTTAATTGAGGAGGATATAATGGCAAAAGAAAGATTATCTATGCGAAAAATAAGAGAGGTTTTAAGGCTTAAATTTGATTGCGGTTTCAGTAACAGAAAAATAGCAAAGAGCTGCTCTATTGCTCGAAGTACTGTCGCAACATATCTAAGCATGGCCAAAAGAGTCGGATTGCAATGGCCTGTTCCTGACAACTTAAGTGATAGAGAAATTTATAATCTGGTGTTTAAAAACAGGGATAATAAACCCCTTAATAAACGACAGATGCCTTCAATGGAGTATATCCACAATGAATTAAAGAAAAAAAGTGTTACTCTTCAGCTTCTCTGGTACGAATACAAACAGAATGATCCTGACGGATATCAGTTCAGTTATTTTTGTGAGCTGTACCAGAAGTGGGCAAAAAAACTGGATATTTCTTTAAGACAGAGGCACAGAGCAGGTGAAAAGCTGTTTATTGATTATGCAGGCCAGACAGTTCCCATACATGATCCTGAAACAGGCAAAGTAACACAAGCTCAGATATTTATAGCTATCCTTGGCGCAAGCAATTACACTTTTGTTGAGGCCACCTTATCTCAAAGTTTACCACACTGGATCAAATCCCACATACATGCTTTTGAGTTTTTTGGCGGTGTTCCGCATATCCTGGTTCCTGATAATTTAAAATCCGGCATAACCCATCCGTCAAGATATGAACCGGATATTAATCCCACCTATCAAGATATGGCTTTGCATTATGGAACTGCTGTTATCCCTGCAAGATCCAGAAAACCCAGAGACAAGGCCAAGGTTGAAAATGCTGTTCTTGTTGCAGAACGCTGGATACTGGCAGCTCTGAGAAATCATACTTTCTTCAGTCTGGCGGAGCCCAATAAGGCGATTTCACAAAAACTGACCGAGCTTAACGATCGGAAGTTCCAGAAGCTCGACACCACCCGCCGAGAAATGTTTGAAAATATAGACAAGCCAGCTTTAAAACCGCTGCCTGCTGCTAAATATGAGTATGCTGAATGGAAAAAAGCCAGGGTAAATATTGACTATCATATTGAGTTTGACCGGCATTATTACAGCGTGCCCTGTCAGTTGAGAAAAGAGCAGGTGGATGTCCGGTTTACAGATACGACTGTAGAAATCTTATTTAGAAATAAAAGGGTAGCGAGTTATCCCAGGAGTTATAAACAGGGTGCCTTTACAACATGCCGGGAACATATGCCCAAATCTCATCAGCAGTATCTTGAGTGGACGCCGTCAAGGATAATTAAATGGGCTGCAAGCAACGGCCCCAGGACAGCTCAGCTTGTTATGGCTATTATAAACAGCAGACATCATCCAGAACAAGGCTTCAGAGCTTGTCTCGGCATCATGCGCCTGGGGAAAAGATATTCACAAGAACGCCTTGAAAATGCATGCGCCAGAGCTCTTGCTATCAGATCATATTCTTACAAAAGCATAGATTCTATTTTGAAAAAAGGACTTGATAAAGTTCCTTTGCCCTATGAGCAGATCAAAACAAAATCTATAGATCATCCCAACATCAGGGGGAATCAATATTACGGATAAAGGAGGTGAATATGTTGAATGAACAGACATTTGAAAAACTTTATGCCATGAAACTTAATGGAATGGCAAATGCGTTTAAGGAACAGATGATGCAGCCTGATATGAATGAGCTGTCATTTGAAGAGCGCTTTGCTTTTTTAGTGGATCAGCACTGGACATGGAAAGAGGACAGGCGCATGAAAACTCTGCTCAGGAATGCAAAACTGAAAGAAAATGCCTGTATTGAGGATATTGATTATAAAAGTCCTCGTGGCATTAATAAATCATTGATTTTAAGTCTTTCAAGCTGTGACTGGATTAAAAACGCACAGAACATCATCATTACGGGACCTACCGGTGTTGGCAAAACATATCTGGCCTGTGCTATGGC
>VMSQ01000198.1 GCA_013792055.1 Desulfobacteraceae bacterium | reverse complement strand
TTTTCCCTTAAAGACCTCTAAATATAATATTCGTAAACGCATTTCGCTTGTTGACAAAAAGGTTTTAGTTATACTCATAGAACAATATTGTCAAGCTTTTTATATGAAAATCAAATAAAAGCTAAATGTGATTTTGTAATAGTATCTCATTTAAAAAATTTAAGTTGGGGCAACCTCAACATCACTGTATAAAGGCAGGCCGGTGCCTGCTGGAATAAGTCTACCCATAATAACATTTTCTTTAAGCCCCTTAAGATAATCTTCTTTCCCTGCAATACTTGCATCTGTGAGGACTTTCGTTGTTTCTTGGAATGAAGCAGCAGAGATAAAACTTTCGGTGCTGAGAGAAGCCTTGGTAATTCCCAAAATAAGCGATTCAGCCACAGCAGGTTTTCCACCCTTTTCGATCACCTTTTTATTTGCTTCCTCGAATCTTACTTTATCTGCCTGTTCCTCATAAACAAAGTCAGTGTCACCTGCCTCAATGATCTTAACACGCCTCATCATCTGCCTTACAATCACCTCAATATGTTTGTCATTTATCCTCACGCCTTGCAAACGGTATACTTCCTGAACTTCATCAACTATATAGCGAGCTAATGCAATATCTCCCTTGATATTCAATATATCCTGAGGTATCGCTGAACCACTAATCATAGGTTCGCCTGCCCTTACATAATCTCCTTCATAAACATTTATATGCTTGCCCTGTGGAATCAGATATTCCTTCTTTTCACCAACATCAACAGGAGTAACCGTTATTTTCTGCTTACCTTTTTTTGTTGCCTTTGAAATTGAAACATATCCATCGATTTCACTCAACACAGCTATTTCTTTTGGCTTGCGAACCTCAAAAAGCTCAGCAACCCTGGGAAGACCGCCAGTAATATCCTTGGTCTTGGTAGTTGCTCGCGGAAGCTTTGCAATAACGCCGCCTGCATGGACATAATCATCTTCTTCGACAAGCAGGATAGCTCCCAATGGCAGCATGTATCGCGCCAGCCCCTTTGAGCCTGGAAGTTTGGCTGTTTTTCCATGTTTGTCTTTTATAGAAATTCTTGGACGTTCATCAACACTCTTTGATTCAATTATAGTACGACTTGACTTTCCAGTTGTCGGATCAACCTTCTCCTGCATTGTTTTGCCGGATATGATATCTCCGAATTTTACGATTCCATCAATCTCTGTAATAATTGGTGTCGTAAATGGATCCCACGTCGCTAAAAGATCTCCGGCTTTAACTTCTTGACCGTCTTTAATTTCAATGTGAGTGCCATAGATAACGGGAAATCGTTCTCTCTCCCGTCCGGCTTCACCAATAATGGCTAATTCACCGCCACGCCGGCTCATAACAATAAATGCTTTATCAGCATTTTCTACTATATTCAGATCAATAAAACTTGCAGTCCCATCTACTCGAGCTCTGATATCAGCCTGTTCAACTCTCCGGCTTGCTGTCCCGCCAATATGAAATGTACGCATTGTAAGCTGAGTTCCAGGTTCACCGATAGATTGAGCTGCTAAAATGCCAACAGCCTGGCCCATTTCAACCATTGCGCCATGTGAAAGATCGCGGCCATAGCACTTGGCACAAACACCACGTTTTGTCTTGCATGTAAGAACGGATCTGATTTTGACGATAGTCACACCCGCTTCTTCAATCTTTTCTACAGCTTTCTCATCTATATCTCCTCCAGCTTTTATAAGCACTTCATCTGTGAAAGGATCAAGTATATCTTCCGATGCAACACGTCCTAAAATACGCTCTCCCAAACGCTGGATAATCTCTCCGCCTTCCACAAGAGATTCAACCTCAACGCCCATCATTGTTCCGCAGTCCGTTTCCAGAATCACACAGTCTTGAGCGACATCAGCAAGTCGCCGGGTAAGATATCCTGAATTCGCTGTCTTTAATGCAGTATCAGCAAGACCTTTTCTTGCACCATGGGTCGAAATAAAATATTGAAGTACTGAAAGACCTTCTCTAAAATTAGCAGTTATTGGGGTTTCTATGATTTCTCCTGATGGTTTTGCCATAAGACCACGCATACCCGCAAGCTGGCGCATCTGGTCTTTGCTGCCTCTGGCGCCTGAATCCGCCATCATATAAATTGGGTTGAAACTTTCTCTTAAAATAGGCTTTTTGTCCTCACCAAGAACAGGTTTATTTTTCTTGTCAAATACAGGAACCATTTTCATGGATTCCATCATCTCATCAGCAACATCGTCAGTTGCCTTTGCCCATATATCAACGACTTTATTATATTTTTCACCTTGAGTAATGAGGCCCTCGATATATTGTCTGCCTATCTCAACAACCTGTTTTTCGGCCCGCTTCAGAATGGTCCATTTCGCCGAAGGAATTATCATGGCATCAATTGAAATAGATAAGCCTCCCTCTGTTGAATATTTGTAGCCGATATCCTTCAATCTATCGGAAAGTATGACAGTAGCTTTTGGTCCTATATTTCTGTAAGCATAATCAACAAGTTCGCGTAGGGCTTTTTTATCCATTACTTTATTGACCGAATCAAAAGGTATCTCAGGCCGTTTTTCCATAATTTCAAAAATATGATATGCGTCACCAGAATAAATTACATTGCTAATCTCCCCCTGCTTAAGAGAAAATATTGTATTAACATCCTCATCTTTTGCCTGATATATCCTCTTGAACTCATCCTTTCTAAGCAAACCAAGAACGCCTTCATTCTTTTTGTCGAGGCTCTGTGAATATTGACGTACCATGTCAACAAAGCCTGCGCCTTTTTGTAGTTTATCATAAACAGCTTTTGCCTCTTCTTCTGAAGAAACCATGATCTGACGCATTAAGACGATGTTATCCTTAGGTATGATTTCCCAAAGAAGAATGCGTCCAACAGTCGTGTCAAATCTCTTTTTATTAATACGGACAGTAATTTTAGCATGGAGATCAACGGCGCCTGCATCATACATGGAGCGGACTTCTTCCGGGCCGGCAAATTTCTTTCCCTCTCCTCTGGCCCCTTCAATCTCTCTTGTCATATAATATATGCCAAGAACTATATCCTGACTGGGCACAATAATTGGGCTCCCATTTGAAGGTGAAAGGATATTGTTGCTTGAAAGCATTAATACCCTGCACTCTATCTGGGCTTCAACAGAAAGAGGAATATGTACAGCCATTTGATCGCCGTCGAAGTCAGCATTAAATGCCGTACAAACAAGAGGATGAAGCTGTATGGCTTTGCCTTCAATAAGAATAGGTTCGAATGCCTGAATACCTAAACGATGGAGTGTTGGAGCACGGTTTAACATTACCGGATACTCTTTTACCACTTCATCCAGTGCATCCCAGACATCAGGGGTTGCTTTTTCCACCATCTTCTTGGCGCTTTTTACAGTAGAAACAAGCCCTTTCTGCTCAAGACGACAATAAACAAAGGGCTTGAACAATTCCAGAGCCATTTTCTTCGGCAAACCGCACTGATGGAGTCTGAGATTCGGTCCAATTGTAATAACGGTACGACCGGAATAATCCACTCTCTTGCCAAGAAGGTTTTGACGAAAACGTCCCTGCTTGCCTTTCAATGTATCACTTAACGATTTTAATGGCCTCTTGTTGGTTCCGGTAATAACTCTGCCATGCCGGCCGTTATCAAAAAGAACATCAACTGATTCCTGTAACATTCTTTTCTCATTACGAATAATGATATCAGGTGCATTTAAGTCGATAAGACGTTTTAACCGGTTATTACGGTTAATTACTCTGCGATACAAATCGTTTAGATCAGATGTGGCAAACCTGCCGCCTTCCAGAGGAACCAACGGACGCAAATCAGGCGGAAGAACAGGAATAACATCCATAATCATCCAAGCCGGATTTATTCCGCTACGCCTTAAAGCATCGACTATCTTTAGCCGTTTAGATAGTTTTTGGCGCTTAGCAACCGAGCCTGTAGAACTAATGTCCGCTCTAAGCTCTTTATATAAAGCATCAAGATCAATTCTCTCAAGCATTGCCTTAACTGCTTCAGCTCCTATCCCGGCTTCAAATTTTGTACCGTAAGCCTCACGCGCCTCGTAATATTTATCATCTGAGAGAAGCTGACCTTGGCTAAGGCTAGTATCCTTGGGATCAATTACAATATAACTGTCAAAATATAATACTTTTTCAATATTTTTTAGAGTTATATCAAGCAAGTTGCCAAGCTTGCTTGGAAGGCTTTTCAAAAACCATATATGGGCACAAGGTGTGGCGAGTTTTATGTGCGCCATCCTTTCCCTTCTAACCTTTGACTGAATAACCTCGACCCCGCATTTTTCACAAATAACTCCCCTGTGCTTCATGCGCTTGTATTTACCACAATTACACTCATAGTCCTTTGTCGGACCAAAAATTTTGGCGCAAAAGAGTCCATCTCGTTCTGGTTTGAAGGTTCGATAGTTGATTGTCTCCGGCTTTTTAATCTCCCCATGCGACCACTTTAGAATCTGCTCGGGTGATGCTAATCCAATCTTTACACCCTTATAACGCTTTGGATCTATGGGTTTGGCGAAGAAATCATATAGAGTTTCCATTTTTTTCCCTTTCGTAATTTTTGATCTGCGATTCACTATTGATGGAACAAAATCATTTCAATAATTAATCGTTAATCCTTCTCCATAAGGGTTATATTAAGCCCCAAACTCTGCAATTCCTTTGTAAGAACCTTAAATGACTCGGGAATGCCCGGTTCGAGCACGTTTTGACCTTTTACAATCTTTTCATACATACGTGTCCTTCCAGCCATGTCATCAGACTTTACCGTTATAAATTCCTGCAGAGCATGAGCTGCTCCATAAGCCTCCATAGCCCAAACTTCCATCTCCCCGAGACGCTGACCTCCAAACTGAGCCTTTCCTCCGAGAGGTTGCTGGGTTACAAGTGAATATGGACCAATTGATCTAGCATGTATCTTATCATCAACAAGATGATGAAGCTTTAGCATATACATTGCACCAATCGTAATTTTTTCTTTAAAAGGTTCTCCTGTGCGTCCGTCATATAACGTAGTCTGTGCGGACGTATTAAGCCCTGCCTCAGACAGAAGAGTTTTGATTTCATCCTCCTTGGCTCCGTCAAAAACCGGTGTTGCCATGTAAACTCCTTCTCTATAATTATCAGCGAAATCACAAATCTCTTTATCACCCATGTTATCGATCATGTCGTTAACTGACGAATCACTAAATATCCGCTTCATCTTGTCTCGCAGATCTTTAAACTTTTGCTCTTCAAGTAAAGTGTTAATCTGATCGCCAAGACCTTTTGCAGCATAACCCAAATGAATTTCCAGAACCTGCCCAACGTTCATCCTTGAAGGTACGCCCAGTGGATTGAGTACCATATCAACCGTCGTACCATCTTCAAAATACGGTAGATCTTCCTGCGGAAGAATTCTAGATACAACGCCCTTATTACCATGACGCCCTGCCATTTTATCACCAACTGACAGCTTACGCTTCATAGCCACATAAACCTTAACCATTTTGATTACACCCGGAAGAAGATCGTCGCCCTTTTCATATCTGCTCATATGTTGCTCAAATAGTGTTCTGCAAAGTTCACACTGTTCCCTGTATTGCTCAAGAATATCATGTATCTTTTCAGTCACTTCGGAATCATTCAGTACAATTCCTTCAAGGTGGGCTACAGGAATCTTAGCAAGGATATTTGAATCAATCATGCTGTCCTTTGGAATCAATACTTTCTTGTTTTTTTTCAAAGGTAACTCGCATTTCTTGCCGACAAGCAACTTCTCTAATTGTTCACGAACAACATCTTCAATTACAAAAAGCTCATCATCCCTATCCTTTTCAAGAGCAGCTATCTCCTCATTTTCGATCAAACACGCGCGATCATCTTTCTCAACACCCCGTCTAGAAAATACTTTTGCATCTATTACAATACCTTCGACGCCTGGTGGTACTCTCAAGGAAGTATCTTTTACATCTGCTGCTTTTTCTCCAAAAATGGCCCGCAGAAGCTTTTCTTCAGGAGAAAACTGAGTCTCACCCTTTGGGGTAATTTTTCCTGCCAGTATGTCTCCCGGAACAACTTCAGCACCAAGCCTGATGATTCCGCTTTGATCCAGGTTTTTTAAAGCTTCTTCTCCGACGTTAGGTATATCCCGTGTGATATCTTCTTTCCCAAGTTTAGTATCTCTGGCTACCATTTCAAATTCTTCAATGTGGATGGACGTATATATTCCATCCCTGACAAGCCTTTCGCTTACAAGGATTGAATCCTCAAAATTATACCCTCCCCAAGGCATAAAAGCCACAGTTACATTCTTCCCAAGAGCTAGTTCTCCTCTATTTGTAGCAGGACCGTCCGCAATTATATCGCCAGCCTTAACTTTCTGGCCCTTCCTCACAATAGGACGGTGATTAAAACATGTATTTTGATTTGAACGTATAAATTTTGAAAGCTTGTAAATCGTTACATTCTTTTCAGGCTGCTGCCCATTGCCTCCGTCCATCATATCATCCTGATCATGCCGCAAAACTATGCGGGAAGCATCAACATCAACAACAGAACCATCCTTCTTTGCAACTATTGTAACGCCTGAATCTTTTGCGACTACTCCCTCAATACCCGTACCTACTAAAGGGGCCTCATTTACTAACAAGGGAACTGCCTGACGCTGCATGTTTGATCCCATCAACGCCCTATTTGCATCATCATTTTCTAAAAATGGTATAAGAGAAGCCGAAACACTCACTAACTGGTTAGGAGAAACATCCATAAGTTCGATATCCTGCTTTTGAACCATCGTAAACTCACCCGCCACCCGTGATGTTACAAGGGGGTTGATATACTTCCCTTTACTATCAACAGGGGCATTAGCCTGAGCAATAGGATGCTCCCTCTCTTCAAAAGCGCTAAGGAACCTGATCTTATCGGTAATAGTTTCTTCCTTTATAACGCTGTACGGTGTTTCAATAAATCCAAATTCATTAACTCGCGCATAGGTGCTGAGTGAAACAATAAGACCGATGTTGGGCCCTTCCGGAGTTTCAATAGGACATATACGGCCGTAGTGTGATGGATGAACATCTCTAACCTCAAAACCCGCTCTTTCGCGGGTAAGTCCACCTGGTCCAAGAGCGCTGAGTCGTCGTTTGTGTGTTGTTTCTGAAAGAGGGTTGGTTTGATCCATAAACTGGCTCAACTGGCTGGTACCAAAGAATTCTTTAATAACAGCGGAAACCGGTTTTGGATTGACCAAATCATGGGGCATAAGTGCATCAACCTCCTGTAAACTCATCCGCTCCTTAATTGATCGCTCCATACGAACAAGTCCAATTCGATACTGATTCTCAAGGAGCTCACCCACAGCACGGACTCTTCTATTCCCGAGATGGTCGATGTCATCAACAGCCCCTTGTGTATCTTTAAGCTTTATAAGGGTTTTTACTGTTAGAAGTATATCCTCTTTGCTGAGAATATTTAAATCAATTGGAGTATCAATTCCAAGGCGCAGATTAATTTTCAGACGACCCACCTTAGACAGGTCATAGTATGTTGATCTGAAAAACAGGTTGTCAACAAAAGTCTGGGCGACCTCCGGTGTAGCAGGATTCCCTGGTCTGAGTCTTTTGTAAATCTCAATGAGTGCTTCTTCTTTTGTCTCAACCTTGTCCAGTAAAAGTGTCTTATGGATAGAATTACTGCTGGATGCGCCATCAATAAAAAGCAAATCAAATTCGTTTATGCCCACATCGCTTAACTTTGAAAGTGTCTCCTCATCAACTACTTCGTTGGACTTTACAATAGGCTTTTGGCTTTTTGGATCGTTTATTGTAAATGCAAACACTTTACCTAAAACATCTTCAACATCTAAAGGTATCAATTCCAGATCGATGGATTTCAGTTTGCGGATTGAGGCTTTAGTAAACATGCGCCCTTTTTTTACAATAATATCACCTTGGTTAGGATCTTTAATATCCCTGCTTGCGCGTTGCCCAATAAGGAAATTTTCATTGAATCTTTTAAAAAAACGTTTCTTTTTAACAACTATTTTTTCAGTTTCATAAAAATAGTCCAGCAAGTCTTCTGTTGTATATCCAAATGCCTTGAAAAGAATCGTAACAGGGAACTTTCGTCTTCTATCAATCCTGATATAAACGATATCTTTAGGATCTATCTCCAAATCTATCCATGAGCCTCGCACTGGAATAATTCTGGATGTGTATATAATTCTGCCGCTTGAATGCGTCTTTCCCTTGTCGTGATCGAAAAATACCCCGGATGAACGGTGGAGCTGACTAACAACAACCCGTTCTGTTCCATTTATTATAAAGGTGCCTTTTTCGGTCATCATGGGAATAGTTCCAAAGTAAATTTCCTGTTCCTTTATATCTCGAATATTGGAAACTCCTGTATCTCTGTCTAAATCGTACACTGCGAGTCTGGCCGTAATGCGTACAGGTATCTCATGTGTCATGCCTCTGTGCATACACTCCTCAACGCTGTGCTTAACTTCAGCGAATCTGTATGATACAAACTCAAGGGAAGCGGTTCCGGTAAAATCTTTTATCGGAAAAACAGACTTGAATACCGCCTGAAGCCCGATATCCTTACGTTTTTCCGGAGAAACATCCATTTGTAAAAAACGATTAAAGGATTCTCGTTGCACGCCAATAAGATCGGGTATTTCAACAATTTTTCTTATCTTGCCGAAGTTCTTCCTTATACGCTTTGCTGTTAAAGGCTTTTCCGACATGTTATCTCCAATATAAAAATTATTAGGAAGTTATTTGCCTTTGGTCCGTTGTGGTATTATCTACTACAACGGACCACTAATGCGCTGGCACGAAGACTATCCGCTTTTATTACTTTAACTCGACCTGGGCTCCGGCTTCCTCAAGCTGGGCTTTTATCTTTTCAGCATCCTCTTTAGCTATTCCTTCTTTAATGGGACTTGGAACACCGTCCACTAAAGTTTTGGCCTCCTTGAGACCGAGGCCGGTAATTGCTCTGACCTCTTTAATAACCTGAATCTTCTTATCGCCAAAAGCTGTAAGGATAACATCATATTCAGTCTTTTCCTCTGCTTGAGCGCCGCCTGCATCACCAGCAGAAGCGGCCGGCATCATTGCAACAGGAACGGCCGCAGAAACACCGAATTTTTTCTCCATTTCCTTAACCAGCTCAGACAGGTCAAGCACTGACATGTTTGCTATAAACTCAATTACATCTTCTTTAGTAATATCTGCCATTTTATATTTCCTCCGATTTAACTTTCAAATTATCTATAGATAGAACTATTATTTTATGCAGCCTCTTTCTGTTCCTTTATTGCCTGCAAAACATTCAACAGTTTTACAGGTATATTATTAAGAGCCACAACAAAAGAAGTTGGAACCCCATTTAATACTGAAAGAAGCTGGCTCAGCAGTGCTTCTTGAGAAGGAAGCTCCGACAGGACTTTGATTGTACTTAGATCCAGCGCCTTGCCATCCATTACACCGGCCTTTATTTCAAGTTTTTCACAATCCTTCGCGAACTGCATCAAAACTTTTGCGGAAGCAACAGGATCATTATAACTTATGGCAATTGCAACAGGACCTTTAAAACTGTCTTTAATCAAAGCCACATCAGTATCTACAGAAGCTCTTATAAGAAGCGAATTTTTGACCACCTTATATTCAACATCAACTTCTCTGAGCTTTCTGCGCAAATCATTAATAGTTATTACATTAAGCCCTTTATAATCAGTAACTATTAAAACTTTGGACTTCGAAAATATTTCACGAAGATCTTCTACAATTTTTTTCTTTTCATCTATTCGCACGAATTTATTACACCCCCTTCCTCAAGCTGTAAAAAACCGGAGGCAACAACTTTATCTCAAAACCATCTCGGTAGGCCGGCTATGCCGATTAAACACAAAAGTGTGGACCTACGGTCTTTGACAGTAATCTTATTAATTAGTCAGATTTTCTTTATTAGTCAGGTTGATTTGTTGGTGACCGCGCCTTGCTTTTGGGCCGATAGAACTACGACTCGTATTTCCGAAAATAATTATGTTATTAATTCCTTTAAACTCGCCGTATCTATCTTAATTCCCGGGCCCATAGTAGTCGATATTGCAATACTCTTAATATAGGCACCTTTACTGGAAGCAGGCTTGAGACGTAAAATTGTTTCTAAAAATGCAGCAAAATTCTGAACAATCTTATCTACACCAAATGAAACCTTGCCCATAGGGACATGCACTATACCTGCTTTTTCTACTCTGAAATCTATTTTGCCGGACTTGAGTTCATTAACCGCTCTCGCAATATCAAAAGTAACTGTCCCTGTTTTTGCATTAGGCATAAGCCCTCTTGGGCCAAGAATTTTCCCTATCTTTCCTACAGTGCCCATCATATCGGGCGTGGCGATAGCTTTATCAAAGCCCAACCAGCCGCCTTTGATTTTTTCTATAAGATCATCATTGCCAACAAAATCGGCACCCGCATCGAGCGCCTCTTTCTCATTTGCCCCTTTAGCAAATACTAAAACCTTGACTTTCTTCCCAAGGCCGTTTGGCAAAACTACCGACCCACGAATCATCTGATCCGCATGCCGTGGATCAACGCCAAGACGTACAGCTACATCAACAGTTTCATCAAATTTGACATAAGATGAATCTAAAGAGCTTTTCACGGCTTCAGTATAATGGTACCTTGTCTCGGCATTCGTTTGTTTTCTTGATTCTAAGTATTTTTTACCTCGCTTCGGCATCTTTTATAACTAACTCCTTTTCTTTTTAACCAATCTCTATTCCCATACTTCTAGCTGTTCCTTCAATTATTTTACAGGCAGCATTTAAATCATAAGCATTTAAATCAACCATTTTCTGCTTGGCTATTTCTTCAATCTGCTGCCTAGTAACCTTGCCTACTCTTTCACGCTTTGGGTCGCCAGCTCCTTTTGCTATCTTTGCGGCTTTCTTTAATAGTACAGATGCAGGCGGCGTCTTGGTAATAAAAGTAAATGTTCTATCATGATAGACAGTTATAACAACAGGCGTTATCATCCCCTCATCATTAGCTGTCCTAGCATTAAAAGCCTTGCAAAAATCCATTATATTAACGCCCTGCTGTCCCAATGCAGGCCCTATCGGAGGAGAAGGATTAGCTTTACCAGCGACAACCTGTAATTTTATCTGCGCAATAATTTTTTTTGCCATTTGTAATTTCTACTCCTAATAATTATTTTATTAATTTCTCAATTACTAACTTCACAGCTTTGCAACCTGAACAAATTCCAATTCTACCGGCGTTGAACGGCCGAATATGGTAACCAGGACTCTTATCTTACCTTTTTCGGGATTAACTTCATCCACTATTCCGTTAAAATTCGTAAAAGGACCATCTATAACACGGATCTCATCCCCTGTCTCGAAAAAGAATTTCGGCTTTGGCTTCAATCGACCGGCTTCCATTCGGCCTAAAATTTTTTCAGCCTCTTCATCGGAAAGAGAAGACGGTTTTTCTCTCCCACCCAAAAATCCCGTAACCTTGGCTGTATCATTAACAATATGCCATGTTTCCTCATTAAGTTCCATCCTAACCAAAATGTACCCGGGATAAAATTTACGGGATGATTCCTTTCTCTTCCCCTTAACAAGTTCAACTATCTGCTCAGTTGGGACCAGCACCTCGCCGAATTTATCAGAATGAGAAGAGGAAGCTATTCGTTCTTCCAAAGCTAGTTTGACTTTGTTTTCAAAACCCGAATAAACATGGACTATATACCATTTAAGAGCCACTTTTTTATCCTCATTCTATTTAAGGGCCACATCTATCAAGCTTGACAAACCAATATCGACTATTCCTAAAAAAAACGATATGATCATAACAAGAACTATAACTACAAAGGTAGAACCTATAGTTTGCTTGCGTGTGGGCCATGTCACCTTTTTGAGCTCGATCTTAACTTCCCTTAAAAATTGCAAAGACTTTTGTAAAGGCCCAGCAATAAAGAGCCTATCCAAAAAATTTCCTTCAAGTTTTCTTGACTCAGATCTGCCTGTACTCAAAAACTTCTTCAGAGATAAAGCTTGTGCTTTTTTTATGCCTCTGACGGAATCCGATATTAAACCTGTCTTTGGGGAAGCAGCGGCAAGTCCGGCATTAGATGATGGTGCTCTATCGACCTCTTGCTGTTTCTTTTTTTTGTCGGCAGAAGTTTTTTTTCTTTGCAACCTTCCCATTATACACCCAAAAAGAGAAAAATCTCAAAGTTGAATCAATTAAGAGCTTTGAGATCCAATTATTTTTTAAAAATGATCTGGCAGGCCAGGAGGGATTCGAACCCCCAACACCCGGATTTGGAGTCCGACGCTCTACCGTTAGAGCTACTGGCCTGCATATCATAAAATAGGTTAAGCGGTTCAACGTTCACGGTTCCCGGTTGCAGACTATAACCTTTGAACCCTGAACCCTGAACCTTGAACCTTGAACCCGTAAACGGATAGCTTTTTATTTTGTCTCCTTATGCGAAGTATGTTTTCTGCAGAACCTGCAATATTTGTTGAATTCCAGCTTATCCGGTGTTGTCCGTTTATTTTTTGTTGTAGTGTAATTCCTTCTCTTACATTCACTACATGCAAGGGTAATAATTATTCTCACCAGTCGACTCCTTCGCTTCTATTCAATTATTTCGCTTACCACTCCAGCGCCGACAGTCCGGCCGCCTTCCCTTATCGCAAACCTGAGTTCCTTCTCCATTGCTATCGGAGTTATCAGATCAGCCGAAATCGTTACATTGTCACCTGGCATCACCATCT
>VMSQ01000014.1 GCA_013792055.1 Desulfobacteraceae bacterium | reverse complement strand
TTGTTCGCATCAATGACTTTTGTACGTGCGAGAGGACGACGTACTGACTCCGGCGCTACTCCGGCCTTGAGGGCGTTCATCACGCCAACCGCTTCCCAGTAATTTTCCACCACAAAAAATTTGCCAGGCGCGAATGGCAATTCTTCCAGATTATTCTTCATTCGATTCTTGTTTTCTTTTACAGCTATAACCGGGATGCCCTGTTCAAGTGCAGCAAGAGTTGGCAGGCCCACGCAACCATCTGGAATGATGAGGCAGGAAATATCTGTAGCAGTTAGAAGACCGGAGTTACCATGTGTCGCAGGATCGTTAATAATCCTCGGGCTCTTGTGGAGTCCCTTTTAAATACAATGAAGATAAATTGTGGGTATAGCTTCTGCAGATTTTCGGGGGGCGACAACGCCTACATCTAAGTTTAGGAATTCACGTGAACCTGCCATTGGAGAATGGGCTGAAGGGACATCGAACATTAGCGATATTGCATGAGTGAGCATGGCTTCAACACCGCCCCATGGATTTACCATATCACCATTTTCATCACGAAAATAATCTGAATGAAAGTTTTCAGGAACTTTGATATTCGAAGATAATGCAACAGCATCATATTGTGAACTATGCTCTTTTAAGATTTCATATAAATATTCAAGATATTCTATCCGCCCGACCGCTCTACCAGAACTAGAATAAAAAGATCGCATTAGCACTTTGTCATCCATTTTTACCACAAGAGGCAAATCAAGCCCCATTGCTGCTCTGGCCGCTGATGCCGAATTAATGGCCGCTTCATGGAAGAATGCATCTGGATTGTCATCAATAACCAACATGATACGATTCGAGCGTACTTTTTGAAGGCCAATCGTCCCCATCATTAAACGTGTAATTACACTACCTTCAACATAGAGTGTGTTTTCCGTTAATTCGTTAATATCGGCTGCGTTGACTACATTGGGATGTGTAATAAGATTGTCGCATGCCGATGCTATAAATCTAGCCAATGCGCCGCCATCACCGGAATGTCCTCCGACATCAGCGCCAATACCTGTTGGAATAAGTAAAACTGCATTAAATTGATTTACGTCTTCAAAATTACGTTTTTTAAAATTGAAAATATGATTTTCGGGTGGAATATCATATTTATCAAAATCTGAAAGTACCCCTAACTCACAATAATAATTATCGCGATCTGTTCGTGTAATAGCAAATCGAACAGGGATTTTATCTTGTGTCAGTTTCTCTGATATTTTACTTGAAAAGTAGTCAAAAAATTGATTATTTTTTTTATTTCTTGGAATGATGATTTCTTTTTCATTCAGGATCATTTTTTATTTCCTTTCTATCAAATGAGAGTTGACAATTTCACCCTTAAACCAATCAGCAGAAAATTTCATTGCAGCATCTGCGTCGAAATCTTTGCATGAAAATATATTTATATAAGCATTGTTTAACAAGTCTAAAGTGTGAATCGTAATATTGCTCGTCAAGATGAATTGGATGGCGGAAGTACCTTTTAAATGAGGCTCAGTCTGACACTCTTCAGGCGGTAGGCCATAATCATCCCACCAAGACAACTTACACCGTTCCATATCGATTAATTCGCACAATTTACGAAAATAATTTCTAATATTCTTTCTCGTAAATCTCCCTGAATCGCAATGATGTAGATCCAGGATTAATTCCTTTCCATATGGTTTCATATTATTACAAAAAATCCTATTTATTCGAAAACGAAAAGTAAGGTATTTAATAGAAAATCATCATTGCTTAGAATATTTATCAAACCACTCATCCAGTGACATTTTCTTGCCTTTGGCGTATTTGACATGGATTTTATCATCTATACATTCAACCGGATACTCGCGCTCGCTTAACTTCTGTCCCTCAAAGCTAACAGCGGGTAAAAAGGCCTTGTCCTCTGAATCTCTGAAAAATTGAATGAAGTGTTTCTTCTCGTTCTTCTCGGCTGTCATCTTGATACTCTTTATTGCGTAAACCTGGCGCTTGCCAGTCATTTCACTATTAGACTGCCTTAATGAATAAAACCTACACAACTCCTCGGCTTTCCTCTTAAAAAATACACTTAAATCATGGTGCTCAGCAACCTCATATCCAATACAGATGTTGATGTCTTTGCCATTGCTTGATCTGTCGAATGCTATCGATGCCTCGGCTGTTGTGTCATGGTATTTTCGAGTTAACATCGGGCGGCCGTACCGAGAGAACTCCTCCAATTGGTCTGCAATGATGAGAATGTCGGCAAGGCTATTTAGAGAATTCAAATGGGTGAAATCGAACTCGTGTTGTGCGATTGCAAAAAGAATGTCGCCACGTATTATGTTATCTACGGCTTCTTCGTCATCTAAACCCCACTCTTCGGCCGCGCCTCTCACCGACGTATCCGCAAAGATACCAAGAATCTTGTAAATCAGGTATGAACTCATGATACCATGTTGTTTTTTTTCAAGTGCCCGACAAAGCCGCCAATATGTTGAATCATCTCTATAGCATTTTATCAGCACTTGCTTTGTATCACTGCTGGGTACAATTCTTACGTCCATTGCCATCAGTTCAAGGAACTGCGAGGCTATATAATGGTGTTCAACGTCTAAAGTATATCCGATGCGCCTAAATCTTGGGATGTCGAAAAACTCCAGAACCCCTTGTACTTTTTCGTTAAGTTTATCAAGTTTAGCAAGAGAATACCCCAAATCATGGCATAACGCCATCAAACACCATATGGCATCTCTCCTATCGTTGACCCTCTTACAGATTTCCTCCTCCTTTTCTCTAGCTTCCGTCAAAAGACTACGCATGTCCAAGAATGTCTCACTTTCAATGTCATTGAACAAGTACCAGTTGAGACTGTCTTGTTTCTCAGGCAGGTGATCCCTAAGGATATGCTCGCCCATGAAATATACCCACAATGAGTGAAGGGTATGATCTCTATAATAGGGCTCCAAACCATACAATATTTCTTCAAAGCTCGTGGCGGCATCTATGTAATTAAACAACTTCGAGTTTCCCTTTGAATCGGGGTCAATAGCATTTAAGGCAGAACTTGCCAGCACCTGCCACAGGTCTCGGCCTTTTTTATGAGCATCCTGCCAGTCTAAATTTGTGCTCAGATCACCTTTTTTTGAAGCTTCTGAAAAATCAGATATTAAATCGTTTAAAAGTTGTAAAATATTTTGTTGCTCTGGAGTGTTTTTCTGTAAGAACTGGATCTTACCCTTTTTAACCAAATTTTGATAATTTTTTAGTAGTTCAAGCACATTCAGCTTTTTCATTTATTCACCTAAATTTATGGCAATATAATTTTATTGGCCCAGTCAAGAGCCTCTTTCCAAATAAGATCCAGTGCACGATAATGTAAGTCAAGCAAATCTTCTTCGTTGGTTGTCCACAATTCACCTTCCAACTTACCACTCGATTGAATCATTCCGTGTCGATTAACTGAAAACTGAATAAGCGGTTTGTCTTCAAGGTTATCACATCTCACGGTCCTTTGGCAGTTGCATTCCTCTTCAGGATTAATACAATCTGCAAAGCACAAAGGTCTATTAGTACCATATATGATATTTCCTTCAATATTAATCATACCATCGGCTTCTGCAGCCACCATGGTAAAATCAATGTAAAATCTGAAATGGTAAAATTTAAATTCGATTCGCGTTGGTGCCTGCTCTATCCTGCTTCGTCGTTTAAATACTGTAGCGGTTTCCGATCCTGTGAGGGGGTTAGATTCTGCTGGGGGTTTAGATTCTGGAAGTAGTTTTGATTCAGCCATAAATTTCTCATCAATATTTTTATTCCCTATGATTTCTATAAGGTTTTTTGAGGCGGCCTTTAAGCAGTTGTTTATGTCTCCAACTTCCTTACTCATTGTCTTTAGTCTGTGAAAAGCTTTTATGCCTTTCCCTCTTGGTTTACATTTTGCCATCATCGCCTCCATTCATTTTCTGTTTGTGCAAAGCGAATCGATTTGCACGGAATCCTTAATTTCACAAGCCAATATCACACCCCTAAATCTCTTTGAAAGGAAAATGAGGATCCAAATAAGTAATTCAGTGAAGGAATCCATAAGTTATTTTCTTCGGCTATCGTTTCTCCTCTGATGATTTAGGTATTCCTCACCTTGACCTGCAAATCTATTTGTGGATGTCCAGTTTCCCATGCAATCCGACCTCAATCTTTCTCGTATCCAAGGTTCAACCCATCAGCCCTGCTTCTTGGAAGCTGTAATATCCCTTTCTGGTCACAATAAGATGATCCAGAATCCGAATCCCAAGAATTTTTCCTGCCTCAGTAAGTTGTTCATGAATTTTCAGATCGCTGTTGCTGGGCTTCAGATCACCCGAAGGATGGTTATGTGCAAAGATTACAGCGGCAGCTCTATCGGAGATGACA
>VMSQ01000241.1 GCA_013792055.1 Desulfobacteraceae bacterium | reverse complement strand
GAAGCTTAATATTTACGACATCCGATGTCCTGAATGCGGGATTCTTAATATTTGCCTGCCCGCCATTCGCCTGACCTGCCCGCAACGCTCTCGCTTGCGAGGCGGGCGGGTCGCTTCCTAACCTTGAACCGTGAACCCTTGAACCGTGAACCTGAGTAGTTACTATTATTTTACAATAGATTATCTCATGTAATCATATTCCATATTCCAAACAGAACCTCCATTCATGTATTAAAACGCCTTTAGTTAAAAACTGAGATAATTTTTATTCTTTGGCACAAGTCTTTATCCTTGATTAGGATTAAAATAAAACCTGCAGAAACAATCTTAGGAGGCGGAATATGAAGAAAAAAATTACCTTAAAGTTTTTGTTATTAGCCTTAGCCTTGACTGCATACTGCGGGACAGCTTTAGCTGAAGAGGAAAGCTGTGTAAAATGTCACAAAGAAATCAGTCCGGGGCTGGTTGCAGACTGGGCAATCAGTAAACATTTTAATGAAGAAATTACATGTTCTGTCTGCCATGGTGAGGATCACAATAGTGCAAAGAATGCAGACCTCGCTGTTCTGCCTGATGAAAATGTCTGAGCTGATTGCCATGAAGTTCAGTTTGAACAATTCTCAAAAGGAAAGCACAACTTTGGCTGGACATCCATGAATGCAATGCCGGTTACCCATGTTGAACCTGACGAGCTTATGGAGGGTGGAAGAGGATGCGGCGGCTGCCACAACATGGGAATCAAGAACGATGCCCAAAAAAAAGACCAGCTTGCAAAGGGCTATCGTTATCAGAACAACTCGTGTGACGAGTGCCATACAAGACACAGTTTTTCCAAAAAAGAAGCCCTTGATCCAAGAGCCTGCCAGCAGTGCCATATGGGATTTGACCACCCTCAATGGGAGATGTGGAGCAGTGCAAAACACGGAACAAAATGGTTTGCAAAGGAAAACGACAGGCTCCCTGAAGGTGCAGCCGCACCTAAATGTCAGGATTGTCACCTTTCTGGCGGTAATCATGAAAACAGAACAGCATGGGGCTTTCTTGGCGTAAGGCTTCCCCTTCCTGAAGATCCCCAGTGGGCCGCTGACAGGGTAGCAATTCTTAAGGCGCTTGGTGTTCTAAATCCTGAGACAGGGAAGCCGACAGCGCGTTTAGATGCAGTCAAGGCAGTAGATATGGTACGCCTTACTGAAGAAGCATGGAAAAACGAACGGGAAAAAATGATTAACATCTGCAGCAATTGCCATTCAGGGCGGTACGCACGCGAGCAGCTTGAGATGGGCGATGCAATCATGCAAAAGGCCGACAGACTCATGGCGGAGGCAATTGAAATCGTAGCCGCTCTTTATAAGGACGGAATTATCAAGAAGCCAGACAATTATGCGTTTGCTTATCCTGACTTTCTGTACTTCATGAGAACAGGGGGTGGAAATTTGGACCAGGCTTCACATATCGACCAGGTCCTGTTTCAGATGTACATGAAACATCGAATGAGAACATATCAGGGTTGCTTCCATGTTAATCCTGACTATGCCTACTGGGATGGATGGGCAATGATGACAAAGGATCTTGTGGAAATTAAGAAAATGGCTAAAACCATGAGAGCGATACAAAACTTAGAAAAATAAATTTCTGCGTTGCCCTGTTAAATTTTCGTTAAGCAAAACAGCTTAACCGATTTAGCAGGGCAAGTTATTTTATCATATAGATTCCCTGTGAAACGCTAAGCGCGGACCCGCATGCTGGGTGTTGAAATTACGATTCCAATATTTTCTTTAAGTTTTCTCCTAACAAGGGAATCAAAAATCTTCTCATATAATGCAGGCACCAGCCTCAGCGGTTAGCGGTCGGCTGCAAGAGCATGGTTATGGAAAGGCTATGGTTGATGAGCTGCATACTCATCCAAGAGCCTTCTGATCATCTTTTGATACTGGGTATTATGCTTTTTTGCTTCTTTTTTAAAAAAATCAATGCTGATTTTACTGAGTGAAATGGTGACCTTAACCGTTTCATCTTTTAGTACCAGTTCTTCTGGTGAAGGCAGGAAGTCTTTTAAAACTCTTACTTTCCCAATAGGCTCATCAGTGTATTTTATTTTCTCTGTCATATATTTTCTTTCCTTTTCGCCAATATCAAGCTCCAATGATTCTGATTTTGTTATGTCGATAGGTGCATGCCAATGTTGGGCCATCTATTTTTTCGTTGACACCATATATTTATGGACATATTATAGGACATAAATATATTTAAAACATCATAACTAATTATATTTATATTTTAATTTTATATTAATATAGGGACATATATGAGGACATACGAAAAGACACATCCCTGGTTAACTTTCCAAATCGATCTAAGACTAATTGAATATGAAACATGGATTGCTTTGGGTGAAGCTCAATCTAAATGCGAACATATTTCGGGCGTCCCCCTCAGACCAGCCGTAGCGAAGCAATTACATATAGTGTATTTGGCCAAAGGTGTTTTAGCAACTACCGCCATAGAAGGCAATACGCTTACAGAATCGGAAGTTATTAAACACCTTGAAGGTAAATTGAAGCTACCTCCTTCAAAAGAATATTTATCGAAAGAAATCGATAACATAATCGCGGCATGTGAAAAAATAGCAACCGATATATTAATTCGTGATAAAGCCGAAATTTCGGTTGAAAAAATTAAAAATTATAACAAATTTGTATTGGATGGAATGTCTTTGGATGAATCCATTGTCCCTGGTCAAGTGAGAACCTATTCTGTTGGTGTTGGTGGATACCGTGCAGCACCGGCAGAGGATTGCGAATATCTCCTTCAAAAACTATGTTCATGGTTAAATGAGTTCCAAATTCCAGAAAACAACAGAATAACCTTCGGCATATTAAAAGCCATAATTGCCCATATTTACTTTGCGTGGATTCATCCTTTTGGTGATGGAAATGGTAGAACGGCCAGATTAATTGAATTCCAAATTTTATTAGAAGCCGGCATTCCAACGCCTGCCGCTCATTTGTTAAGCAATTTCTATAATCAAACCCGCGCCGGATATTATAGACAATTAGATAAAACAACCCAAATGAAGGGCGATATATCAGATTTTATAAAATACGCTTCTACTGGTTTTGTTGATCAATTAAAAGAACAGTTAAATATTATTCGTCTTCAACAATGGGATATTGTGTGGCGCAATTATGTTCATGAGATGTTCAAGGATCAAACGTCCGAGGCTGCCGTTCGTCAGAGGCGTTTAGCTTTAGATCTATCATTCATAACAGATGAAACAATACGTATATCCAAGATACCTGAAATTAGCACACGCATGGCTGCCGCCTATGCTAAAAAAACCAGAAAAACCATGATTCGAGACGTCAACAAATTGATTAGTATGGGACTTATGGAGCAAACTAAAGAGGGCGTCCGTGCAAAACGAGAAGTCATCTTAGCTTTCTTGCCGGCAAGAAAGTTCAACTAAATTTTTGCTACAATCTGAGTTCCTGTTCGAGTAGTTACTCCAATTAAATCATAACCGTCTCCAAAATGTTCAGAAACGTCCCATCCATGATTAGCCAATTTATAGCTAATCATGCCCTTATGCATGATCTCGAGTTATTTTTTTTCGTGTCGTCTCCAATACTAAACTATTATTCCTACGGTAAAGGTAACTGAATTCAATGTACGATATCTCTATAACCATATGCGGTATCGTAGATGATACCGTTCTTATCAATGTAGAACGAGCTGTTGATTATACGTACCTGTCGTTCAGGCGGATAGACTCTCTTTTCTTCCCTTCGGGTAGTACTGTCACCAGCCTTTTGCTTATATGTGGTTACAGTCCCAGGCTGCACAGACACCTCCTTTTCCTGGTATATCCAGATCTCTCCTCCTTTATCGTCCGTTTCTTTCGCATCCGGCGGTCCCAGCCGGCCTATGAGGTAGGCCTTAGTCTTACCGTGAAAGCTTTCAAGGTTTATCCTTGTGGTCTGACAAGCGGAGAGCACTAAAACCACTGCCACCATGAAGAATATGATATTTTTCATACTGATTTTCCTCTCAAATAACATCGGAGAATATTATATGTTGAGTTTATTCCTTATAACTGACTGGAATTCAAAGTAGCTGGAATCCTCGGTAATTAGTAAAATGGGACCAAGCCTACTTTTGACCATTATTAATTTTGAGCAAGGGTCAACCGTAGACCCCTTTACTTACATTAATTTTTTATTCCCTATTGACTCCGGGCGGCTCATATGGGTTATGTGATGGCCTGTTTTTAGCTTTTTTAGCTCGATCTCTTCATTATTTCGAAATCTTTGAGTATATTATTAAGAGGATATTTTATAGTAGGAGCATCTGGATTTAGATAGACTATTTTTCTATCACAATTGATAACGTACATTTCTTGACCACTTATTTTATGCCTTAATTTATCCCCTGGATTTAATTGGGGTACCACCGCACTTTCAAGCATAACCAACTCCTTTTTCAAGTTTTAATAGACTCAAGGTCTTCCCCAAGTTTCTCACATAACTCATTTAAATTTTTACGACATCGTCGCTAATCAGCCGCGCGGCTTTTTGCGTCGGCTGCATTAGCCTGGTGTACGCCCGGCATGGGCGTGAACTTATGGAGTGAAAGTTCCCTATACGTGAATCCTGTTAATGTCCTGAACACATTAACAAAAGTATTAGCCGAAGGCAAGGGCGGAATCGTGAGAGACCGTCTGAAGGACTGAACACAGAGCAGGGAAGGAGCCTCAATGAGTTCTCATGACATAAAGAATCCGACAGGATGAGTGCACATGCGGCACGTCATTGAATTGCCCGACCCCAATAGTTTCATTATCCGGCTACGGCCCGATAAGCTTTGTGAAACGCCCGGTGCGGACCCGCAAGACGTGGCGTTGTGGGGAGGGAGAGAGAGAAGCTCCCCCTTACCCGATTAGAAGTCATTTTTTATTGAAATTCGTGAAACCGTTACCAATCGCTTTTACCCTTATCTTTCCCAAATGAAGCCAGAAGTTGGTCTCCGAACTTCAAAAGCACAGGTCTGACGGCATCAAGATCACTCTTGGTTCTAATTGGTCCATCATGTCCAGGTTGTGCGCCATATGTTCTATTATAAGAAGGTGGCCATGAAAGGTGCAGGTTGCTGAACGTCAGACGGAATTTCTGATCCTTGATATCGACTCGCATCGTAAAAGGCACTTTCCAGTCTGCCTTAGCTATGCACTCAAGTCCGCTACACGGGTAGGAGATAATGCCATTGCCTATGAGTGTCCCGGCATCTTTGTTTTCGTACTCAAGAACGGCTTTCGCAGATTTGAAGTTTTCGGCGATCCATATCTTTGTGCCATTAAATATTTGTTCTTTGGAATAGCCCGGAGCTTCAACTACTCTTTCAAAAGTACGATCTGCATCTGTGACTGGTTGGAGTCCTGCACAGCCTGCAAGAAAGAGAGAAATCATACCAAAAAACAGTTTCATCCAGCATCTCATGGTTAACCTCCTGAACGATGTTTAATATTTTTGCTTCTAACATAGAACTAAGCTGTTGCCACCGAGCCACAGCCAAACGCTTGCTGCGTTTACGATAGGAGGCAAGAAAAGCTTCGCCCGCAGTATAGGCAATCAGCTTAAGTGCTTAATTATAATTATAATTTCAATGTCATTTTTTATCTATTATTTTTCAATTGCTTTTAATATTCTATCTTCTTGTATAAGTACGTCTCGCATCAGCAAATTATATGGAAATTGTTTATGCTTTGAGTTTCTAAATCCATTCAAGATATTAATAAGCGAAGACGCCGTAATCAAAGATAAGTTTAACTCATAGTCAAGACCACAATCCTTTACAAAATCATCGCTGAAATCCGGAGCGATAAGTAAAGACTTTATAACTTTAAACTCTTTACTTATCGCTAAGTTAATATATGCCTTTAATTGTCTTGATACCGAACTAAACTTGTTGTATCCACTGTCTTTTATTGTTTTACATTCAATTAAAATTAATTCTCTGTTATCTAAGTTTATAACGATGTCAATTTTTTCTTTTTTAGTATTTAATAATTGTCTGAGTTTTTCGTCAACGTTAAGGCCAAGTTTTGTAAATATACTTTTTGTTAGGTCTTCAAATTTTATTCCCAATTTACTTTCTTTGATTCGTATCCCATTTTCTTTAAGGACATTTAAATTTCTAAATCCAATATGTTCATAATTTTCAAGATATAAATTTTCTGCATCTTGGTACGTATCTAAGATGTTAGTGATAAGGTCGCCCCTTGTTTTGATATTTTTGGATTTACAAAATATATCCAAGTCGTTTTCGCTGATTATTTCAAGCACATCTCTTGGCTTGATGTTGTAGTCAAGTAGATAACTACTTTTGAGCACCGTTTCGTCTTGTAGCTCAAATTCGTCTTTGAGTTGTTCATTGAGTTTTGGTAATATTTCGCCAATTTCAATTAACAATTTTTCATAACCATCAATTGAAATGCCCACTTTTTCATCTTGCTCAACATCCTCAAAATATCTTATCAGGTTGCTAATTTTTTCCTCGACAGTTGCTCCTTTTAGGGACGGGGATATTTTAAGCTCTTTATCACATAGATTATTAATAAATTTCTTTTTTTCAGAAATCTTGGTTTCTTCTTTGAAAATATCATTTATTAGAATGCCCGAAAAGGAAATACCTTCCTTGATGATCCCTTTAATTTTTTGCTCTAAAGGCAATCGCCAATCG
>VMSQ01000101.1 GCA_013792055.1 Desulfobacteraceae bacterium | reverse complement strand
TATTGAAAAAAATGCTTTGCGCCATCCCCGCTCTTTTTTTAAAAATAAAGATTCAAGAGTTCTGTAAACTCTTTTTATTATCCAGTTCGGAGTAGAAGCTCCTGCTGTTAATCCTATGTTTTGTGCTGAGGAAAGGGCTTTTAAATCAAGCTCATCTTCTGATTCAATGTGGTAAGAAGGTTTCCCCGATTCTTTTGCAATTTCAGCAAGCCTCCGGGTGTTACCACTGTTATGACCGCCCACGACTATCACCGCATCTACTGAATTTGCAAGATGCTTTACTTCTGCCTGCCGCTTTGATGTGGAATCGCAAATAGTATTGAAGATTTTGTAGTGCGGGAATTTTTTATCCGCCCATTTTTTTACTTCTTCAAAAAATTGTGTGTTCTGGGTGGTTTGAGCAACAATGATGGCCTTTTCAAAGGCAGGAAGATAATCGAGGCCATTAATATTATCAATAACATATCCCTTGCCGTCTGAGTAGCCGAGCAATCCGACAACCTCCGGATGATCCTTGTCTCCTATAATTATTGATGTATAACCCTGCCGGGCGTGTTTTTTTATAATGGTTTGCACCATGATTACACGGGGGCATGTGGCATCTATTATTGTAAAGCCGGCTTTTTTCAGCTTTTCCTTTGCCTGGGGCGGAACTCCGTGCGCCCTTATCAGGACAGTGCCTGAACCGTGATCCGGTATATCATCTATGACGGATATTCCCTTTTCTTTTAAAAGGTCTAGTACGTGTGGGTTGTGTATCAGGGGGCCATATGTATAGATAGGATTTTCGTGTTTATTGGGCGCATCCAGAGCCATTTCAACTGCTCTGCGGACGCCCATGCAGAAACCTGCGGTCTTGGCAAGTAATATTTTCATCTAATGCGGGCAGATTCTTAGAGACCTTTGCATAACTGCCATTTTTCTGTGATGCAGCGTCAGGCTTCAGATTTTAATCCTCAAAATACTCAATGTATTCCTGCGGTTAAAATCTTTGCCTTCCTTGCCTGACAAAAAAATGTCGCGTTCTGCAAAGGTCTCTCTTATTGCTGCGGTTATCCTTTAAGATAAATTTTATGATCAACAAGAGAAAGTGAATGTATGCTGGCCTTTACAACCTTTTGCTCTCCAAATATGTTGCAGATCAGCAGGTTGTCTCCATCAGGTTCTATGGTGTCAACAGCCTCCATGATTAGATTTTTATCATCCCCTTCAATTAGATAAGCATTTGCTTCACACATAGTATTTTCCCCTTGTTTATTTTTATTCACAAAATCGGCATCCTTGTAGGGGCACGATGCATCGTGCCCCTACAAGGATGCCACAAAATCCTTCAAATTTTCCTGTATCAGTGATTCGATAAAGTGCGGAAGCGGAATTGAGGACAACCCTACAATTACAATATTTTCCTGAGTTAAAGGTATGAGAAATTTTTTGGCGGAGCTGCTCGCCACAGCCTCGGCGATTTTTGGTGTTATTTCGCCCATCATGGCATTGGCTAAAATTATGCCGATTGGCCCTATGATAGCATCGACTTTCTTTATTGTATGAACAATGGCATTTTCTCCGGAGGCACCACGGTTTGCTCTTGCCTTGAGCATCTGGGATGTAGCGATGGCATTTGTGCCCAAAGCTATGATTTCAAATTTTTCACCAAAACATTCTTTGAGCTTCTTTATAATAGTGCTTCCTATTCCGCCGCCCTGTCCATCAATTACGCATATTCGTTTCATTAAAAAACCCTTAACCCTGATTTTTTTATATTGATTATAGCTTTTTAATTTTCAGCCTGCTTTTTCGTTTTATTTTTGAAAGCCGTTTGCTGGGGCCCTTCTTTTTTGTTGTGGGAATCCAGCCGTCTTTATTTTCCATGTCAACACCCTCTGCAGACATATATTCCGCCATGGCTATCTTTTCTTCAAACATCGGCGAGCTGATAGTAGAAGCTCCTTGAGAAGCCACTGCATTAACTATTTCCAAGTCTGAGCTGACAACCAAAGCTTTTTCCCTTTCTTTTGCGGCCATTTTTTTAATAACAGTGTCGGCTGATTCTCCTGCACGGGAAAACCTTATCTCGACTCCTTTTATTTTGTCTCTGAGCTGCGAAAGAAAAGGGGCATTTGTTCCGTCAAAGACGACGGTGATTTTGTGGTGCTTTATTTTTTTATATTCTGCAAGCATTTTAAGCAGGGCTTCTCTTCCAAGCTGAATGTCCTGCCCGTCAAGATTGCTCAGGGTGTTTGACTGGCGTATTAGATTGTAACCATCAATAATTATATGAATAGACATAGTAACTACTCAGGTTGTCTGGTTCACGGTTCATGGTTAATCGCTTTACGATTTTTTCTCAGCTATTGATTTCATTGGGTGAACATTATGAACCAATCAATTTTTTAACCCCCTGAACCGTGAACTGTGAACCCTGAACCAGAAACCGAGCTTTTTGTCAAAAATATTGCTCCATAATTGACCATTATTAACGAGGTTTGATGTCATCAGAATTATAGCTGTTTTAAAAGCTCTATAAGGATAGTTATACGTCGACGACTGATAACACAGTGAAATTAATTGTCTGAAAGTCTATAGCTGTTTTAAAAGGTCTATAAGGCGTTCAAGATCATCGTTATTATAAAATTCGATTAAAATTTTCCCTTTTTCTCCGTGTCTTTTGATCTGAGTTTTGGTGCCGAGATGGCGGGAAAGATCATCTGCCAGAGTTGAAAGGTATATTTGTTCTGAGCCAGGTGGAGATTTTCGGGCTTTTTTCTTTTCTGATTTCAAACGCTTGATCAAATTTTCTGCTTCTCTGACCGAAAGTTTTTTTGAAACAACTGCCCTCCAGGCTGCAATTTGCTGCGCTGATGTATCAGCACCCAGCAGAGCCCTTGCGTGCCCCATACTAAGGGTATTGTCCAGGATACTTGCCTTTATTTGTTCGGGCAGTTGTCTTAGACGAAGTAAATTTGCAACAGCAGATCTGCTTTTTCCTACCCGCTTTGCCACCTGCTCCTGGGTAAGATTGAACTCTGTAATAAGTTGATGGAAGGCCTCTGCTTCTTCCAGAGAATTGAGGTCTTCTCGCTGTATGTTTTCAACAATGGACATTTGCAGAAGATCTGAGTCAGTGATATTTTTTATAAAAGCGGGCACATGAGTGAGCCCTGCCATTTTAGCTGCGCGAAACCGTCTTTCACCGGCTACCAGCTCATAACCGTTTCCGTCCTTTCTAAGTAAAAGAGGCTGTATGATTCCCTGTTCTTTGATTGAGCTGCAAAGCTCTTCAAGCTCTTCTTGAGAAAAAATCATACGGGGTTGATACCTGTTAGGGTGGATCAGATTTATATCACATTGAAAATAATCAACCTGATCGCTTTCAAAAGGTCTAAAATCAGGAATAAGAGCATCAAGGCCTCTTCCAAGCGCCATTTTTTTCCTTTTTTTTATATTTGAACCGGATTCTTTTTTTTGTTTTGGTATAGGCATGTTGTCGACTTTTGCTCAATTAGGGCATTATTTAATTTTTCATTATTTCTTTTGCCAGATCAAAGTAACTTTTTGCTCCTGTAGAAGCGGCATCATACAGCAATATGGGTTTTCCAAAACTTGGAGCTTCTCCCAGTCGTACATTTCTGGGAATAATAGTTTTAAAAACAAGATTCTTGAAATATTTTTCCGCATTTTCGGCTACTTGATGCGACAGGTTGGTTCTTTTATCAAACATGGTTAAAAGAATACCGGCAATTTTAAGATTTGGATTTAGATTGCGCTTTATAAGCTTTACTGTTCGCAGAAGCTGGCCAAGACCTTCCAAAGCATAAAATTCACACTGAAGT
>VMSQ01000013.1 GCA_013792055.1 Desulfobacteraceae bacterium | reverse complement strand
GTAAAAGACGCCTTCCAACCAGTCTGGCATGCATATATGAAATACGGCCATTATCTAAACATCGTTTACAACTTGAAATTCGCATATGAGGTTCAGGATACCAGACGTCAATTTCAACAGTTTTTAAATACAGTCCGGCCCAAACCATTTTAGCAAGAACTTCAGCCTCAAAATCGTAATGCGAACCTTTCATATTCAACTGTAAAAGATGTTTTACCGGGTAAGCTCGAAATCCACTCTGGCAATCATTGATGGATGCACCTGTTTCCACTCTGAGCCAGAAATTTGCGAGCTTTCTTCCAAACCGGCTTGAATCTGGAATGTTTTTTCCATTAAATTTTCTGCACCCGATAATTACAGATGTTTCATCATCTTGAAGCAAAGGTATGAATTTTTCTAAATCACGGGGATAGTGCTGGCCATCCGCATCAATAGTAATCATAAAACGACCGCCATTGGCTTCAACATGCCTTAAAGCAGTAAGAATAGCCTGTCCCTTTCCTTTGTTTTTATTATGCTTCAGCACCTCAATATCGCTACCGGAAAATAATGCTGAAATATCCGTATCAGTACTACCGTCATCAACAACAACCACTTTTTGCAAATATGAACGGCAACCTAAAACAACATCTTTAACAGTATTTTTATTGTTAAATACCGGAATAATACACCAGATGTGTTCAGTTGAAAATGAGCTGTCCTGTTTCATATTGCTTTCTTGTTTGCCGTTTTAGCATCCTTTGGGATAAGCATATCCCACAAGGATCCAGAGTACCCAAGTTTATGAAGAAATTGCAAACTGCTCTCCAGCGCATCCGGCGGGAAAATACAATGCCTTATCCCTTTAAAAGCATCATTTAATGTATTTTCAAGCCACTGTTTATCTATTCCAGGCGCAATATAATATACGGGCTCAAGCAATTCCTGCTCAGGCGAAATAATGCCTTGCTTAATTGCAGTCCTGGCAAGAGCGGTATCAGGAAGAATACGTATGCCCATAAAAATAAATGAAACAGTTTTTTTCAGGTTTATTATATTATGTATTCCTTCCATAACAGTTTCTCGTGTTTCCCCTGGGCAGCCAAACATGTAATAATGCGCCGTAGCGACACCATTGCGAATAAAAATGTCGTTACATTTGATAATATCATTGAATTGAAATGATTTGCCCAGTTTCTTCAGTGTGATGTTTGATGCAGCATCAGCTCCAATTTCCGCAGCTTTAAGGCCGGTTTGTTTCATGAGCTTTACATGTTCGTCATCAAGGCCTTCAGGCTTGAAAAAAGCCGTCCATGGAATAAATATGCCGCGCCTTTTCATCTCATTGACTACATCAAGATAGCGGCCATTGTCATCATTAAATACAGAATCAGTAAAGAATATATATTTGACCTTGTGTTTATTCATTAGGGTATGAATATCATTAACAACCTCTATAGGATCCCTGCAACGAATAGTTGAACCTTCAAGGACAGGATAAGAACAATACACGCATTTATGAGTACAGCCGCGTTTTGTCTGGACAGAAGCTATATTGCCGCTTTTCAGGTAAAATTTCATAATGCGGGAATCATAAAATGCTGAAGGGATTTCATTCCCGCTCAGCTTTAATGAGGTTTTGATACACCTATGCTCCGGATATTTTCCCTGCCTGGCATTATTAACAAACTCGACCATTAATGTTTCGCCTTCTCCTACGATCCCGTAATCAGCGCCAAGTTCGCGCAGAATCACCTCCGGCATAATAGAGAAGCCTGAACCACCGATAACAACCTTTGCATCTGTTTCCTGCCGTATTTTCTCAACTATATTCCTGACGGCATCAATATATCTCTGTTCATTTAGCAGATTTACATTGTCGATGTTTCGTATTGATATGCCGATAATATCCGGATTAATTTGTTTAATTTCATATCCGAGCTTTTCGAGAGAGCAGTTGCTTTCAAGGAAATCGAATTGATATGCATCGTATCCGGCGTTTTTCAGCGCTGCAGCAACCATACTTAATCCAAGAGGATATGCAGGATAAGGGGTGCTTGCAATATTGGAAGAAATTAACAAGATTTTCATAAATTTAGATTCTACCCTTTTTGCCGTTCGCCGGCCATGAGCGATTTGAATTCAGGCTGATATTTTTATATGTTTCGTCATTTTTTTCTTTTTCAATAACCTTAAGATACAGCTTCGCCATTTTTATCTCTTTACAGCAATCAGCATAGAATGCTTCCCAGGCATACTCATACATTTTTTGCAGTGAGTCCACGCTCATTTTTTTTGGTTTAAAAACAACTTCTCCTGCAGTGTAACGTTTCCAGTCATTGTGAATTATTCTGTTTTCCTTTTCCAATTGCATTCTGACAGGAGAATGGGGAAAGGGCGTAAGGATAGTGAACTCTGCAAGATCCAGATCTATTTCCAGAAGAAAATCCACCAGTCGTTTAATATAATCTTCGTCATGATCATCTAATCCCAAAATAACGGTACCCTCTACTCCGATGCCGCGATCTTTTAGCCGCTTTATCTTCTTGCGGATATGATCAGAAGTGTCCACAATAGCCTGATATACATACCAGCAGCCTGCTTCTACAGCGAGGTCAAGTATTTCATCATCGTCCTTTATGGGGTGAGATATCCATTTCTTTTTTAAAGGCGCAATAGATTTAAACAGCAGTTTTTCCCATTCATCGTCCTGGGCAAGGGAGTTATCAACAAAAAACAGACGGTTATTATTAATACTTTCCAGTTCTTTTATTACTGCTTTAATGGGGCGAGGTCTGAACTTGCGTCCTCCTAAATATGGGGTGCAGCATGGGAAGCAGTTGAATCGGCAGCCGCGTGAAGCATGGACAAGATCAACCATTTGAACTCCACGAAAATTATATAGCTCGCGTTTTAGAATACTGCGCTTCGCAGTTCCAACTAATGATATGTCTGGAAAATTCTGATGAAAGTTGTAAGTCTTTTTTAAACGGCCTTTCTTAAAATCTTCAATAACGGCATCAAAACGTCCTTCTGCTTCACCAAAAAAAACAGCATCAGCATGCTTCATGGTTTCTTCTGCATGCAGCATTGTCGCAATGCCGCCGAATACAACCATTTTCCCGTGAGTTCTGTACCAGTCGGCAATATCCCAGGCACGTGGTATCTGACATGTCAGCATAACTGAAATGGCGATTAAATCAGCCTCTTCATATAAGTTGAGTTCTTCTACGTTTTCATCGCAAAAAGAAATTTCGACATCATCTTTTATTGTAGCAGCAAAAACAACCGGCCCGTGAGGCGGCAGATTAAATGCAGGCTGATTTTTTAATTTTGGCCATTTCGGGTATATCAGCTTGATTTTCACATTTTAACCTTTCTTTTTAACATTTCTATCATTTCATCGAAATCAGATATCTTTTCGGTAATGTCAAGTATGTCTTCAAGGAATAGCGTTTGCATATTTGAAGCATCATTTTTTTTATCCAGAACAAAACAGACAGCTTTTTCCTCACTTGCCTCAACTGCAATCATTTTTGATGTTTCTTCACGGAGGATCATTTTGCCGGCAAAACGCAGCATCGACGGTATTTGATTAACCTGAAACTTAACATATAGCAGAGGTCCTTGGAATCCAAAATAAATTGCGGCTTCAGCCATGGGAGTTGAGGGCAGGGTATATATAAAAAGATTTCCTCTTGCCATTATACGGCCGCTTGCCACATAATCCTTAAAATAGGAAAGGTTGGATTTAATGCATCCGTTATCATTTGTTCCGAGAACTCCAATATCATTTTTAGTACTATTAGAATATGTTATCCCAGCGTCATTTAAGGCAAGGGCGATGGAACAGCATGTCATCTTTGAGCTGTCGTCAAACCTGCCAAAATTTTTAATCGGATATCTTAATACTGATTCTTGCAGCAAACGAGAATGTAACGATTTTAATTCATTATAATTACCTTGCAGTTTTTTTAATATACTGCCGTACTCAGTTGGTTTAATCCAGCCTATCCCTCTAATGATAATCATAATTCATGGTTCAAGGTTCAAGGTTCAGGGTTCACGGTTGGTCGCCTTGCGCTTTTCATATATCTTAGATCTCGCGTGGCATGGCTCTCTAACCTTGAACCGTGAACCGTGGAACTTTGGACCTGAGTAGTTACCATTTTTTTAGCACCACAGCACAGTTAACCCCGCCAAATCCAGAGTTTGTCGAAATTGTTACCGAACCATCGAGAGTTAAAGGCTCAGAAGAAACCCATCCTGAAGCCTCGTTATCAATATTGCACAGGTTTACGGTAGGTGGAACAATCTTTTTATTTAAGGACTCAAATGCTATGATTATTTCCAAGAGACCGGCTGCTCCCAGTGTATGGCCTGTTCCGCCTTTAATAGAATATACAGGGACTTTATGGTTTCCAAAAACAGCTCTCAATGCCTTAATTTCCATAGAATCGTTATATATGGTTCCTGTGCCGTGGGCTGAAAAGCAGCCGATATTTTTTTCTGAGACATTTGCGGATTTAAGTGCTTTGCGTATAGCCATGGCAAGTCCACTTCCATCCCGTGATGGGCCTGTCATATGATTTGCGTCATTTGTCAATCCCCATCCAGCAATTTCTCCAATTACAGGTCTGTTTTCTCTTAATGCTCTTGATTCGCTCATCAACAATAAAAATCCGGATGCTTCACCAAGGCTCAAACCATTCCTGTCCCTGTCAAAGGGTTTGGCCATATCTTTATCAAGTGCCATTAAAGAAGAAAATCCTGCAAAAACGAATTCACTTACACTATCGCATGCAACAACTATCACACAATCTCTTTCATTGCTGATGATCATTCCGGCAGCCTGAGCCACAGCAATACTTGATGAGGCGCATGCTGCTGAAATAACAATACCGGGGCTATTAAGCCTACACAAAAGCAATATTTTTTTAAGCAATTTATCCGGGCGGCTACCTGCAGCATCAGTACCCCCAGTCAGAACATGTCTTTCCAGTTTATCAATTTCACCGGTCGTAGTCGCCAAAATCAGAAATGCATCTTCAGGGATTGAAGAAATGTTTTTTTGCAGCAGTGGTTTAAGCATTCCCATGATGAGTGACTCATCCTGTCCGTACGTCAGGCCTGGAACAACAGCAGCAGTTTGCGTAAGAAAAGATTCTGTGGGAAATCTGTCAAAACGCTTTATTGCTGTTTTTTCTGATAACAACCCATTCCAGCATGAATCTATCCCCCAGCCATAAGGAGTTACGATGTCACATGCAACTACAACTGCTTTTGTTCCTGTCATGCAAATTCTCCAGCTTTCCATCTCCGACGGCATTTTTCCAGAATTTTTGGAGAGGCAATCAGCACATCGCTGCTAACTTCGTCAATAAACATCTGTACGGTATAACCGGAGGCAGCGATATCACCGCCCTCTTTAATTAGTGAGTATTCGGTATTTAGCCTGGCGCCTTCATTCCATATTAATGATGCCTTTATGGTGAACTCTTCATCCAAAAAAAGAGGTTTAAAATGGTCTATATGGAGCTGTACAATCGGTGCCCTCAGTTGAGCTTCATAGAAATCTTTATACGAAAGACCATAACGTCTTCCGAGTTCAGCAGACCCTTCTTCAAAATATTCGGGATATCTGCCATGCCAGACGATACCCATTACATCTGCTTCACTGAATTTTACCCGCCTTTTAATATAAACTGTCAGCGGGCCAGGCATTCCTGCACTGCTTCCAAAATAGGCGTCCTTTTTACGTCGCACATTCATTGATTCACTAAATTATTATCGTAACCGTTCAGGGATGCGAAACTTGAGTAACTTTTTTCGTAAGTGTTCACGGAACATTGAAATTAGAAATTGGAAATTTGACAAACTCGTAAAAAGTCGAAAAATACCATTTCCCGTCATTCCGGCGAAAGCCGGAATCCAGTATTTTCAAGTAGTTGCAGATCATCTGGACTCCGGTTTTCACCGGAGTGACGACTTTTTACGATTCCATCAAATTTGGCCTTCATGCTTTTGTACTGTTCTTCCCAATTTCTATTTTCCAATTTCAAGTTTCAAGTTTCAAGCCGTGAACGGCTACCTTTTTTCTTTGATATTTGATAAGAACTCGCTTTTTGTGGGGGGAGTATAGGAAAAAGTGGCGTTGTGTGTCAAGGAAAAAGGGGTCACAATATATGGCGGTTTGGAGTTATGTTGACTTCCCTGCCATGACATGTAATCGTATATTTCATGCTGGACAGTAAGCCATAATGGGCAGTCGTTAGTCCAGAGAAAAATGAAAGGCATGTTTTAGTAAAATGAGAATAACGAATGTCGAATGTCGAATGTCGAATTATGAAGTTCAATAAAGTTTTTCATTACTTCGACATTTTATATTCCTTATTCGATATTCTGCGGTTTAAAACAAAATACGCTTAAGTCAACAACATTGGTGGTTCAGAGTTCACCGTTCAGGGTTATTTTTCTTTCGTTAACCTTGCTCGATGGACGGTTCAGATTTCGGTAACCCCTGAACCCTGAACCCTGAACCCGTGAACGGTTAATGATTATGATTAAACGTCTACATAAAAGTGTTGGTGTGTATATTGATATGGGCAATCAGTTTCTCAAGAATATTTCACCAGAATGGATGTGGAAATCGGGACATTATAGTGGTAGTTCACTCAGAATCGGGATACCTCGAATGTTCTTCTACTATATATACCCCGATCTGTGGGAGACCTTTTTTGGTGAGCTGGGAATGGAGCCGGTAGTTTCCAGGCCTTCAACGAGAAAAACAGTTGAGAAAGCCTCTCAGATATCAGAGACAGAACACTGTCTGCCCAATAAACTGTTTGATGCGCACCTTGCCGAGGTTGTCGGCAAAGTCGACATGGTATTTGTGCCCCGAGTCCTTTCAACCATTAAAAACCATCTCTCCTGCCCAAAGTTTGGTCCGCTACCTGATGCGGCAAGGGCGGATATCGCCCGTGGGACGGAAGTTTTGTCAATTGACATTGACGAAAACAAGCGTCCTTTATCCAAGACCTTGCTGCTCCTCGGTAAAAAGTTAAATATACAAAAGAGTAAAACCCTTTCCGCCATAAAAAGTGCATTCATCGCCATGGAATCCGCGAATAAAAAGATGGTCCTGCTCAATAAAAAGAAAGGAAAACCACGTTTTTTACTTGTAGGACACCCCTATGTCATTCATGACAATTTTATCGCGGGACCGATTCTAAGTAAGTTGGAAAGCATGGGCGTAGAGGTTGAACTGATATCTTTCGCGGATGACACCCCGGCAAAGAGTTATATCCTGTGGAGCACAGCCAATAAAATTTATCATAAGCTCAATACTCTCTCCAGTGAAGATTATGATGGGGTGATTCAACTTACGGTATTTAATTGCGGGTGTGATTCAATGATGATTGATACTTATCGACAACTTGTTAAAGATAAAAACGTCCCATACATGTATCTGATGGTAGATGAACATTTGGCGCAGTCCGGTATAGATACAAGGGTAGAGGCCTTTATAGATTCTTTGAGGTGGCGGGGATGACTTATATGGCAATCCCCAACATAGGCAACTACACAATAGCGCTTGCTACAGCCGTAGAATCTCTCGGTATTAAAGCATGGGCTTCGACCGCAACCACGCCTGAAGCCCTGAAGCTGGGCATAGCCGCTGCGCCGGAAACAGTTTGTCTGCCTCTAAAGGCCCACCTGGGTCACTTCATTGAAGCGGATCGGGCAGGCGTTGAGTACGCATTTATGGTCAACAGTGTCGGCACCTGCAGGCTCAGATACTATCGCCATATGATAGAGCACATTCTCAAAGATCTGGGTTTGAAAATAAAGATCTTTGGTCTTGGCTTCGATGGATTTAAACCGCCTATCGTAAGGCATTTTGATCCCGGACCGATAACTTTCCTGAAACCCTTATTCCATACTGCACTCAAGATTAAAGTTATTGATAAACTGGAGGTGGCGGCCTGGCGGACCAGGGCAATTGAAATTACACACGGGGACACAACGCTGCTCATGAATAAGTTGCTCGTGGAACTCAGTGAGTCCAAAACCATGGCCCGGACCAGGGCTATCCGTAAAAAGGTTGCCGGCTGCTTCGCTGAAATTCCAGTTGATAAAGAGAAAAAGCCGCTCAAGGTCGGACTTGTCGGCGAAATATCTTTTCTTAGGGATAAGTGCCTGAATAAAAATATTGAATATATCCTGGGAAGCCAGGGGATTGAGCTGAGAAACTTTTTTTTGCTTGGGGAAGAGTTAAAGAATATAACACGAATAGTGTTTCTGAACCAAAACAAAAGAAAGTATCTATCCAAAGTCGCGGACCGGTATTTACAATGTACGGTTGGCGGACATGCCCTGGATTCTGTTGCTCACTCGATCCATTGCGCAGATGAGGGCTATGATGGTATGATTCATCTTTGTCCCTCCGGATGCATGCCAGAAGTAAGTGTACGGCCGATCCTCAAGCGCGTCAGTAAAGATAAGGATATTCCCATACTGGAAATGTCATATGACGAGCATACCTGCGATGTCGGAATTTCTACACGCCTGGAGGCTTTTGCCGATGTCCTTATGGAAAGAAGAAAAAAACAGCCCGCTCGCCCATCGCGTGGAGAGGGCAATTGATAGGTAAATAAATGAACAACTCCTGTTATCTGGGCATCGATGTCGGTTCCATCAGTACAAATTGTGTAATAATTACGCCGGAAGGTGAAGTGCTTTTCGAAATATATAAGCGGGGGGAAGGCAACCCGATTAAATCGGTGCAGCAGTGCCTTGCGCAACTTACGGAAAAATTGCCTGACAGGTTTAGCATCAAAGGCGTATGCACTACAGGAAGCGGCAGAATACTTGCCGGAGCGGTAGTCGGCGCTGATGTGATTAAAAACGAAATTTCCGCGCATGCCCGTGCGGCGATACAGCTCTATCCTGCTGTGCGGACTATATGCGAAATCGGCGGACAGGACAGCAAAGTAACAATTCTCAGGGATGGAGCAATTGTAGATTTTTCAATGAACCTGGTTTGTGCCGCAGGCACGGGAAGCTTTCTTGATTCACAGGCAAGACGATTGAATATCACTATTGAGGAACTGAGCAGCAGGGCAATGATGTCGGAAAACCCCACTAACATAGCCGGGCGCTGCACTGTATTTGCAGAGTCCGACATGATTCACAAACAACAGCTCGGTCATGAACAGAAAGACATAACCATGGGACTGTGTAATGCGCTCGTGAGAAACTATCTTTCCAATGTGTGCAACGGGAAGGAGATTAAACCTCCCATCGTATTTCAGGGCGGTGTAAGCGCGAACAAGGGAATATGCCGCGCTTTCAAAGATGCGCTTCAGTGCGATATCATTATTCCCCCTTACAATATGGTCATGGGGGCCTATGGGGCCGCGATTATCGCTTCAACATCCTGTATAGAAAAGACAAAATTTCGAGGGAAAGAAGTATCTGCGCATCACATTATTACAAAGGGTTTTGAATGCGGCGATTGTCCGAATTATTGTGAAATAATCGAGGTCCTCGATGAAGATGAACTAATTGGCAGGACCGGCGGACGGTGTGGAAAATGGGAGGGAAGGACGGAACCAAGAGAAGCCCTCAAAGGGACCGGCCCGAGGGGTAGTGTTATGGAACATCAAACATGCAGGCAGGTGGGCAATGTACCTGACCTTATTCAAATAGGTGTTTCCAAAAAATATAGACTTTCAGATAAATAATTTCACTGCGTTATCAGTCAAAATCCTCGACGACGTACACATCAGCACGACTTACTCAGATTTTTCCTTCTAGCCTTGTGAAATGAATTATCTGAAAGTCTATAGGTCACTTAGGTATTACAATTTTCCATCCATCAGATCCCGTAGTTCCTTGTAAGCAATTTCGTCAATTTCTCTTAAAATAAGCAGGGAAGTATTTGTCCCTGCCTTGACCGCAACGGGCAAGCCACCACCATATTCGGACCAATGCCCTCCTAACAACAGGTTTTTGACCGGGGTCCTGTAATGCGCAATTTTACTTTTTATGTTCTTTTTAGTTGGTCGCGCTCCCATTGTACTCCCATAACGGTTGCCTGTGTAACGCCAATAAGTTATTGGTGTCGCGATATCCATGACCTCTATGTGCTTCCCCAGTTCCGGGGCCAGGGTCTTCTCAACCCTGCCGATAAGAATATTGGCGTATTCCCTCTTGAACGCATTGTATGTTGAGCCGCGTTCCAGACCATTCCCTGTTTTCCAGTTGTCCTTGTAATCAAATTTGGCGTGACAAAAAATGGTAAGTGTGCCTTTGCCCTTGGGCGCAAGTGTGGAATCCCGTGATGAAGAAGACAGGATGCACAGATTGACTTTATGCGGATTCCCACTGACCCGATCCAGCTTTGGGACATTGTCTCTTGAAAGGGAAATCATTTCTTCATTGAAACCCAGGTCTGCTGCCTCGCAGTCTAAACCTATGTTGATCGTTACTGCCGATTCGTAAAGATCGGCATCGTGGAGACGCTTTCGTAAGTTCAACGGAATCAATTCCTTCGGGAGCATTTTCTCATAAAGGGTTTCCACGTCACAGGCTGCCAGAACGAAACGTGAGCATATCGTCCTTCCGTTCTTCAGGCAAACCCCCACTGCCCTATCGTTATCCACCAGCACTTTTTCCACACGATGTTTCAGCAATACTTTTGATCCTGATGATTCAATCAGTTTATTCAACCATATTGGGAAAGCTCTGCTTCCTCCCACGGGAGGTGCCTGGTAATCTTTCGAGTAGGCCCACCCTATTGGTATCAGGACCCCCAGCATTTCTTCCTCGGAGAAAAAAATTCTTTTAATATTACTGTTTTTGAAGTAACGGTAAAGCCCCTTTTCGACAGGGACCCCTATGTGCCTGAACATAGGAAGGGCCCAGTATCCCATCTTTAAACCGTAGATTCCAAGTTCCGGCAGGGACATGGTTTCCCTGGTCCGCATAAGGTTAGTATAAAGACGCAGACGGTCTCCAAGTATCTTGCCGCATGCAAAAAGTTTGCATATACCTTTTGCAGCATCCGGAAAATCCTTGATCAATTGGTCCCTGAGATCATCAGGGTTGTTTGTCAGTAAATAATCAAATGAATCCCCTTTAATGCGGCGAATACGTGTGAGGGCCTTGCATTTTGGAAAGCCGGCATCGAGGTAGTTAAATATTCTATAGATGAATCCATCCTCGCCGCACTGGTTCAGCCAGTGAATAGCGGAGTCGAATTTGAAACCTTTGCGCTCAAAACCGGCGATGCAGCCGCCCACGCTGGACCCAGCTTCAACCACCACCACATGAAGACCTGCCTTGGACAACAGGGCCGCCGCCGTCAGGCCTGATATGCCGGCCCCAATTACTACAACATCACATTGTGTTTGTATTTCAGTGGGCATTTAAGCGACCTCGCCTTAATAATTTTTCCAACCAACTTGCGGGTACCGGGGCAAAAGGGTGTTGTGTGTGACCTTGACTGCAATTTTGCGCCGACCCGGCAGGCATTCACAAAATATGCTTTAAAAATAGGGGGCTACTTTTGGCTCTTAATGGGAATCCCCAAGGGTCAAAAGTAGACCCCATGCCTTGACCTGAACTGGGGCTCTTCCGGATTTCCAGACAAAAGATCTTTTTCAAACCGTTTTTGGAAATCAACGTGGCTAATTCTTCCGAAAGGTGCAAACACCCTCATTTGGGGAAGTATTGTCTCAGGACCGTAACCAAGAGGATTTAATCTAATAGGCTCAAATAGTTCTTCTTTTTCGTAGCGATCATTCACCAATTTCCAAAGACCTGTCAGCATAACAACATGCTTATCTGCTTTATAAAATTTTGAATCGTTATAAATAGAAAGCCTAAACTGATAAAAAGGATAATAGACTTTTTCTCTGTCATCTCCTTTATTTGATTTTATTACGAATGGCTTTTCCTGACGGAAATCGATTTTTATTTCAGGAGAAAAGAGCCGTTGTCTAATGTATTCGTTGCCAGTCGCACCGAGCATAAAACCAACTAAAATAGCTAATAATTGGTATTCCTTAAGAAAGTTCAAAATTTCTTTAAAATATTCCATTCTAAGCCTCAAAATTGGAAATATTTTTAGATGTGAAGACAGCTTACAATAAATTAACAAAAAACAGCTTCTCAAACTGTAAATTTCAACAAATTGATCTGGTGACGTTAAATTATTTTATATGTCCAACCACCACTTGTCCTTCCGCATCACCTCGCTTTACAGGATTTTGAGCGCCATTTGTCTCTTTACGCACTTGACTTTTTAAATATAATGAAAGCTCATCAATATTAATTTCATTATCATTATTATAATCTGCATCTCCTTTTAAGCCTTTTAAGAGATAATATGTAAAAATTCCATGTTTGAATTTTTCTGATTCTTGACTTACTTCATTAGCATTACTGGAAGTTAAAATAATCCTTCCTTTTCCTGCAGTTAACCTATTTAAAAAGGCATCCGATAGTATTGCACGGCTACCTTTAGCAAGAACTGTACGGCCACCACTAGCTCCGCTAAAACAGCTGTCAGCAAAAAATACAACTCGTTCCGCTCCTATCCGATTAAATATATCTGCTATCTCATCCATTCTGATAGCCGTCCCAAACAACCTTTTGGGATCTGCATTATGAGGAAGTATATATTTAGTTATTCCATCACCATCTTTACTTCGTGGATCTTTATCTGGAGCACCATGACCAGCATAGAAAATAAAAACAGTATCTTCCGGCTTATAAGCCTTCTTATATAATTCATCACCAAGAATAGTTCTAATTTCTGTCGCAGTTGCTTGTTCATCATAAAGTTCCATTAAATGATTGTCATCAAGACCCATATAATGACGCAGATAATTTGCATATTCCTTAGCGTCTTTTTGGGCGTAATTTAAACTCGGTACATTTTGATATCGGTCAATACCTATTACAACCCCCCATATTTCACCCCGTTCTGATTCACGAAATATTGTGATTGATTCTGTACTTGATACGTTTTCAATATCATAAGCCTTGATAACGATATGATTACTACCTGTTTGGAGAGGAATTTCTATTTCAAGAGGAATTTTTTTGGAATCATTATTAGTTTTTCCGATAATTTTTACTGCTCTCATCGGATTCACGTTTAAGCGCTGACCATTAACAGCAATTTCTATATTTGCTATACCTCTATCATCAACAATTGTCCCAACAAGCATTTCAGATTCTGAAGCTACCTTCCAATTATTTTTGGGAGATGCAATAGCAATTACAGGAGGAGCATTATAGCTTGAGTTATATGTGGGCGTTATTGTTGTAGGTGGCTTTTCCCCAGCTACAGTAATAACTTCCGCCTGTTCTTCAGCTACATTAAGAGACAAATAAATATCCTTAGATGAAAATTCTTTTTGATCAATTTTAAATTTAATAGGCAATTCACCTATGCTTGTGCGTCTCTGAAGAATAAATGAAAATCTTTTTGGTTCGCTTTCTTTACCGGAGGAGATTCTTCCAATATTTACAGTCTTACTACCAGTTAAAGCTATTCCTTCTTTATTAATATCCATATTGAGAAACACATCTTCAGCATCAAGATTCCCAATATTCCTAACTTTAACTATTAGATCCACTGATTCACCTTGTTCAATAATACCATTACTGTTTGAATCAAGAATTTGATGGATGATATTAAAATCCGGTAAAACCAATTTTACCGGCAGGTTAATATAGTCCGTTAGACCTGAAAAATCTTTTTGGTTGAATTGCACCTTAATATCAACAGAATCTTTTTGTAATGTACGAGGAACCTTAAATGAAAATCGAGAAGGAACGTATTTTGAGTTTGCAGCAATACGATCTATGTTCATGTTTGATGAGGAAAATATTAGATCTTCTGATTGGACATCAATTTTAACGTTTTTTGCATCCATATCTCCTTTATTAGAAGGAATAATCTCAATTTCTGCTTCTTCTCCATTTTCAATAAATCCGTTGTTGTTTCTATCTAAAATTTTATAACTATAAGCTAATATAGGTTGATTGGTTTTTGTATTAATAGCAAAAAGCTTTCTCGCTTCAGAAACACCACGGATATCAGATGCAGTTATACTTATTTCTATGTCGCCACCAGAATAACTCCTGGGAATATGAAATGACAGTTTTTCAGCAATCGTTTGATTAGGCATTATTTGTGGAATTTCAATATTGTTTTGTTTAATATCAATTCCACTGTTGATAGATTGAATAGATAAATTTACTCTAACAGCTTTGCCGACCCCATTATTTTTGATAAATGGTATGATTTCTATAGTTTCGCCGTTTTCTGGGATGCCGTTACCATTTCCACTTGCAAGACCTGTATTGCCATCATTGATTTTGTAACTGGAAATTACAATTTCTGGTCTATCCAACTTCGATGTAGATACCTTCAAAGTATACTTTTTTGAATCATAACCCCGTTTTTCAGTACAAACAATCCAAAATGAAATGGTTCCACCATTTAAATCTTTGTGAGCTATTATATTAACCCTTGCCTTTTTGGATTCTCCAGGTCGAATATCCCCGATTGGAATCATATTGGGGAATCGTATATTTTCATAATCAGATTCAAGATTCACTTTTACGTCAAATGCTGTACCTTTTCCTTCATTTTTAACAGTCAACATAATAGTTGATTCCTCACCGCTATCAATAGTATTGTTCGGAATAATAGAGGTGGCATCGGTGTAATTTATAGTGGCCATCAATGAACAAGGCTCTTCACGCTGTTGCTTCACAGCTTGAACATATTGATTTAATGAAGAAGAACGTTTCAATTTATCGATGATTGCAGAGGAAATTCTAGCTGAAGCAAGTCTTACGGCAAGCATAAATGCTTCACGACTATTATCATGACCCTTACCTGATCCAACAACGGTACCTAAATCTATCACTTCCCCGTCAGGGTGTATACATTCATATTGGACTGATAGAGTAGTAGTAACATCATACCAATTTCGATAGAAATCTTTACTAATTTTGTGGTCCCATTTATAGTCGTACTTTACTTCTGAGATTCGAAAAAGAATCTTAAAATAATTATCTTGATCTGTTCGAAATCCTTTCGGAACGACAAACATTCTTTTCAAACCAATTTTTAAAGATTTTTCAACCCATTTACCCACCTCGATTTTTGCATATCCAGTATAAGTTCGAGAATCAAAGGTTTTGTATTTAAAATCAAATTCCTTAGTAAACGATATATCGGAGTTTTGGTCTATATAGGCATAGATAGGTATTCGTTCACTTTTATCTACATCAGGAAGCTCGGATTTATAAACACTATAATCCACAGCATCAAATACTAATCCGCATCCACATAAACATCTAAGGCCGAAGAAAAAGATTAACAGTAATCCTGCCTGTATAAATTTGGGCTGATTATATTCATTCATAATCCACTCCTAAACCACTCAAAATGTAGTGCATTTTTTAGATCAGTCTGCTTGTTACTTGTATAGCAGCTATCTCCATTTTTTACACCGCTGTATATTTTATTTTCAAAAAATACGAAAATTAACAATTTGTGGAGAGTTATAAGGAGTCGTCAGGTTTAACTTCAGTCGCGGTGTCATGGAAACATGGGAAGAATTTAACAAGTTCATATTTAAGTATGCCTTTATTTTTATCTTCCTCTATAGATTTTGTTGTCGCCCTTCGTGATTCTTGAAAAACATTATCCTTTAATGCGAATAAGTAGGTTGTTGTACTATATTTATAAACCATAACTGCTCTGCCATTATCTAAATCTTCTACATAATGAGGTCTGCCCAATTCTTTTAAAATCATTTTTTCGGTATCCACATTGGGCGTATAAACTGCATGCATAGGATGTTTTTTCTTAAAACTTGGTATAGCGCCTACAGCCACTAACCCATCAGCCACTCCTAAAGCTATTTGACCTGCGCACCCACTTAAAAAAATTACACAAACAAGCAATATCGCTGTATTTATTTTTTTCACAATACACCTCCCCCTTTTTATTTTACAGGTTAGTTAAATAGGCTTACAAGGAGTATTTTTTGGGGTGATAAAATGGGTATTTAGAAAACCTACCTTGTCAATTTACGGAAGAAAACTTAAATGAAGCACCGTTTTCTATCAAGCCTATATGAAACTATAGATATCTTGCCAAGATCGACTACGGGGAGAAAAACCCCCAACTACCCGATTAGAGCAAAATGTAAATAACTTGTAATATCTTCTGTTTTCTTTATATTTCTTGTATTTTATAATTACTTATGATCATTATTTCTTATGGTTTCTATTTTCTTTTTCTTTCGTCTCTTCTTTTCATTTACGTTCGCTCCAAACCTATATCCAATATAAATGGCTGCTTGGTTATAGGTTATATAATTCTCCATATTTGGTCCGCAGATAGCGGATATACGGCTCAATTGTCAAGGATTTGCCAGTGACGCGCTGGATGAGTTCCATAGTTGTATATTTGCGCCCGTGCCGGTAGATATGTTCTTTCAACCAATTATGGAGTGCGCTGAATTCGCCGTGTGCGATTTCGTCCAGGATTTCTGGGTGCTCGCGTAACGCCGCCTCATAAAATTGCACGCTCAGGATATTCCCGATGGTATAACTTTGAAATTGACCTCCGATGACGCCGTCGAACCAATGCACATCTTGCAACACCCCATCCCGGTTATCCGGCGGTGTGATGCCAAAGTCGGCTTTGAAACGTTCACGGTAGGCTTCCGGCAGATCGCGTACCGCCAAAGTGCCTTCCAGTAGTTGGAGTTCGAAATCGAATCGCAAAATGACATGCAAGTCGTAACTCATTTCATCTGCGTCAATTCTTATCAAGGATGGCTGCACCTTATTGATCGCCCGGTAGAATGTTTCTAAAGATGTTGAGTTGAGTTGCTCCTGGAAGATTGCCTGTAATTTGGGGTAATAGTAGTTCCAAAAATAACGACTCCGCCCGATGACATTTTCCCACAGCCGCGCCTGACTTTCTGTTACACTGGCTGATGCGGAGTCAGCTAAAGGGGTTCCTTCAAAATCAGGATACAGTCCCTGATCATATAAGGCATGACCCATTTCATGCAGGGTATCCAAAAAAGTTTGACTCAAATCATTTTCTTGCACTCGCGTCGTCATGCGGACATCGCCGATTGAAATGAGGCTTTCAAATGGATGCGGCGAGAGATCTTGACGCCCGCGCTCGAAATCGAATCCGATATTTTTGATAACCTCTCTCACAAATGATAGCTGTGCTGCTGTGGGGAATGTTCGATACAAACAGGAATTATCTGGAAGGGGTTGTTCCCTGATGTCTTTAATCATCGGCACAAGTTGTCGGCGTAATTCCGCAAAAAATGGGCGGATGGCCGCAACGGTCATGCCTGTGTCCTTAAAGTCAATCAGCGGATCGGCGATAAGGGCATAGTCAGGAAAAAAATGGGCGTATTCACGACTCAGTGAAAGCGTTTTTTCGAGATAGGGCTGCACAGCCGCAAAGTCATTTGCCGGACGAGCCAATGTCCATACCTGATATGATTTTGAAAGATGGGCTGAAAGCCGTGCTTTGAAAGCTGGCGGAACCTTGACGGCTTTTTCATACAGACGGCGCGTTACACGAAGCAAACCGGCTTCATCGGAATCATACGGCAAGTTTATCTGATAAGATTGTAAGTCATCTAAAAGTTTACCAATGATGGGGGCTGTCAGTTTTTCATGCGCCAGTTGTGCTTGAACCGCTAACTGCCGTGAACGAGCCACCGCCCCTCCATTCGGCAGATACACCTGTTGATCCCAAACCAGCAACATCATAACTGCTTCAATGGATTTAATTTCAGAGAGATGCTTTTTTAGTTCATGAAACAACGGATTTTCCATTAGCATTATTTCTTTCTGACTTTGTTAAAATCTCCTGTACTTTCACAACTTCATGCTCTATTTTCAAATCCTGAAACGTCTCGAGTGCCTTTTGCAGCAACATCTCTGCCTCTTCTATTTTGCCTTGCTGGCATAGAGCCTCAGCAAAATGATATTGAGCCTTTGAAGCATTATAACGATTCCCAACCTGCTCAAAGAGAGCGATTGCTCGTTGGAAATGTTGTGCAGCCAACATCCAATCTTGACGAGCTGTTTCCACTTGTCCAAGCACATCACATGCATTACCAACCTCAAATGGACTTTTTCTTCTTTCGCTTTCGATTAAACTCTTGTGGGCATACTGATATGAACAATTTAGATCATTGAGAGCAAGATATGCTCGCGCGATATCAGCATCTATAAATGTGATATCCCATCGTGCACCACATTGGTCAGCTAATATTCTTGCCTCTTTTAGCTCTTGCAATGCTTCAGGGAATTTTTCCAGAGATAAAAGTAGTGCTCCTTTGACAGCTTTTGCATAATGCAAATCGTCTATGTCACCTATTTGGGAGGTGATTTTAATAGCCTTTGAAATTAATGCTAATCCTTCCTCAAATTTTCCCAAAACATTACAGTCACCTGCCAAATTTGCTGAATATCCTGCTGCCAAGCCTATCTCACCAATTTTTTCTAACAATGCTATTGATCTTTCATAATTCACCCTGGCTTCCTCAAACCGGTTTAAATAGCCAAAAGCTATAGCTAATATGTTATAGATGCGGGCAACAACAAACTCTAAAATATGGTTTTGTGGTAATTTTGCAGCATCCTCCAATAGGGGGGGGATATATTCGAGAACAACATCATATCTATCTAATATATTTTGTGCTACTGCATATAGCCATCCTAACTTGATATGCAATACATCAATGGGAATAGTGGCTGCGTTTGCAGCAAGGATTTCTTGACCTTTTTCGATAAAGTCAATCATTTCTTCAATACGACCTTCTCCCTCGCAGGTATCCGCTAACTCAGCATAAAATTCCGCAATTTGTTCTGGCTTCGCCTGGATTTCCTGTGCCAGATTTAGAGCGGTACGATAGCGTTGATCAGCCTGAGGATATTTGCCGACTTTATAATAGCCGTCGCCGGAGAGGTCTAACAGATCAAGCCGCAGCTGATGCGTTTCGGTATCCGGCGGGATGGTATCCAGCAATGTGAGACCAAGGTCGCACAAATCTTCAGCATCAGTCCAGGCATTGCGGGATTGTTCGAACTGCGCTGCCATGAAGGCATATTGAGCTGCTTTTTGGGGCTGATGGGCGATGCGAAAATGTGCGGTCAGTTGTCCGGCGATCTGGTAAAGATTCTGACTATACAGTGTTTCCAGATGTTCGCCGATGGCGTGATGCAGAAAACGCTTTTTGCCTGCACTCAATTGCTCGTAAATGTAATCCCGGTAAAAGCGTTGTGTGAAACGGTAAATGTCCAGCACAACAGCTCCTAATTTTTTGGTTTCCTGCTCTTGAATGAAATGATGCCGTTGTTCCAGAGCTTCAAGATGATCATACAAATCATATTCAGGACATTGGCTCAAAGCGGCCAGCACCTGCACAGTAAACTCTTCCCCTTCCACCGCCGCAAATGTTAACATCTTCCGCAATTCATCATGTAGCAGCCGCAAGCGTTGTTCTAAGACCACCTGGATATTCGAAGGGATTTCGACATCAAGTTTCCCGCGTTGAGCAATCTTCCAGATCAATTCTCCTTCAGACATGGTGGTTGTCGTAATAACACTGGTTGCCTGCCAGAGGTCGCATAACAAAGTAAGGAACAGCGGATGCCCCTGTGTTTTCTCCACGACCTGTTCAATGAATTCTTCCGGGAACGTATGATACGGATAGCGCCGTGCGAAGTAGGCCGCGACATCGATGCCGTGGCACACTTCGACCAGGCTACCAAACTCGTAACGCAGGGTGCGGGCGCGCAACTCATTGAACATAGGTGTCGTTGAATCAGCGTCTTTAGCTTCGGTTCGATAGGTAAACACAAATAGGATTGCCCGCTCCGGCAAATAGCGTGTCAGATGTGTCAGCAGTTCCAACGATGACGCATCCGCCCATTGCAGGGCATCCAGAAAGGCGATCATCGGCTGTTTTTTAGCAAGATCCCGCAACATATTTGTGAACTGGATAAATATGCTTTCCTGTTTATAACTGGTCTTCCCTGCTAACTTTTTCCCTTCCTGAAATGTTTTGATGATGTTTGAGGGGATATTGAAAGTAAAGACGTCAATCCAAGCCGGGGCAACATTTTTCACGAATTCCATCCATTTGTCCGAGCTGAACCGCAGCTGCTGCTCAAAGCTTCCCAATAACGCGACAAACGGCGCAAGGCCGCTTAATTCGGTTTCCGTTGCGCAAACGCCTCTGCCGATCAGTACCTCCGGCTGTTCTTGTGCCACCCGTTCAAGGAAATGATCCACCAATGCAGTTTTGCCCACCCCAAAATCTCCTTCGATAAACACAAACTTAGGCTTTTTCTCTGTAATGACTTTGGCAAGTGCCTGCTGTAAGGTATGCAATTCTGTTTCACGCCCGACAAACGGTATAGAGTAAGGTTCTATTAAATTGTCAGATTTTGTACTATGCTTCTTTTGGGCTGGAGTTTTTTTGAACATCTATGCATATGCTCCTATACTGTATTGAGATTACTCTGATTCTATTCAGCCTTGTTATTTTGCTTTTCTTTTTTACCTTTAAGGCCTTCAAGGCAAAACTCAAGCACCCTGTCACCACCTTAATATATCGTCTTAATTTCCCAGACCTTGTTTTCGGCATCCAGCTTTTTCAGTGATAGTTTGTTATTATTTTTGTCAATCTCTTCGGATTTTCTGGCTTTCTCTCCTTCAATAGTCGCTATTTCATTCTGAGCATTTCTAATATTTTCTTCAGCTTCTTTGTTTTCTTTTGATAAAGTGAAAATTCCTTTTAAGTTATTTGATTCGTAAAAATAATCTTGAATAAATTTTTAATTATATACCAGAATTTCCTCATTGTTCAATCCTTCAATATAACGTTCTGAAAATTCTGTATCCAAGTTGTCGTAAAATGGGTCATTAGATCGCCTACCTGTTTAATTTACGGAAGAAAGGTTAAATGAAACGCCGTGTTCTATTAAGCCTATATGAAACTATAGATATCTTACCACAATCTGCAATTTCAAGAAAGTATAGATTACACCTACTAATCAAAACCTCACTCGAAACAAAAACTGTTGATTTGCATATCAAACTCTCCTCAAGGCAACACGCAAAAATGATTGGTGGTGGAAAAATACATAACGGGGCGTGGTTGAGCAGCAATCTATGCTTGTCTGATTCAAACCGTTTTGATCAACCGTGAACCGTGAACTGTTAACCGTTAAAAGTTACTTTTAAATGCAGTTTTGCTATTTTCTTGCCGTTACTGCTTATATAAGTGTGTATCTCGGATTCTTCGTTATTTCCTTTTGTCTCAGTGCACTCAAAAATTAATTCTTCTCCGCAGGAAACCGGTGAAAAAAACTTCGCCAGAACAATTTCTTTTAATCTTACATTTTTTTTACGCCATTCCTGCAAAATAATTAAAACCGCCTGTATTTTACAAAAACCCGGCAGAACGGGTTTTTCAGAGAAGTGACCCTGAAAACCTATGAACTCTTCAGGAAAAAGAAAACGGGCAGATACATTATTACTGTCTTTTTCAGTTATATCAGACAGGTACTGTTTGATTTCCTGCATAATTATATTCATGCCCGGATCTCCAATAATCGAACAACAAGATTATATTCATATTGATAATGGTTAATAATAATACCGGCCGGATAAAGTTTTTCATTCACCTTTTGGTATTCATAATAAAAAACACTCCAGACCCTCCTGTTATTTTCATAATAGTTTTTTTCGATCAAAACTTTATCAGCACCAGCAAAGACATATTCCATGGTACCTGATACCTTTGGCTGCCTGAAAATGATTGTATGTTTTTTCTTAAAAACATCAGCGTCCGCTGCGGGTATGCAGTCAAAATAAGCCTTTTTGATGTTGTCGGCTACTGTGTTTGCAAAATCTCTGTGACGTGTAAATTCTTCAATGGCGAATCTGCAATCAACTCTATCTTTTTCCATTGATAATTCAAAAAGAGTGCAGCCTCCTATTGGATTTATTCCAACCACTGTAAAAGATTTATTTTTAATGTCCGCAGCGATATAACCGATAGCAGAAGGAATGGAATGTCGTTTGTACATAAATTCGATAGTGGTTACGAGCTGGAATTCGGACGGCAGGGAACCGGCAAATTGTTGACGCACATCTGCCGGATCGAATAATTCAACTGGCACAAGCGCTGTTTTTTGAAAGGGGATACTAACGCAGCCGGTTAAGCAAAGGATATACAGCCCTGCTGCTATATACTTTAATATTAATAATTGAGCTTTATGCCCAATTCTCCTTAATTTGTATTCTTTAGCCATAATCTATAAAATGATGGGATGACAATTATTGAAGCTATATATCCAAATAAAACACCTGAAACTATCGTCGCTCCGATTGAAAATAATACCGGATGGTTAGCAAACAACAATACTCCTGCCCCTATAAGTGTCGTAATTGCCGAAAGCGTCACAGCCATACGTGTCCCTGTTTTCAAGCTGCGACGGCATGTATAAACCATAAAGATCCCATAGTCAATGCAGAGACCTGAAACAACCATAGCTGCAATTAGGCTGGGCGCATTTAGAGACAAATCGAAAAACGGAATAGTACCCATGACCGCTGTTATGCCAGTTATAACCGGAATCAGGGCAAGAGCCGTCATTTTTATATCTTTCAGCAACAGGCAGGTTAACAAAAATATCATTATAGCAGCGATCCCCGATAATAAAATTATTTCCGAGGACACGGATTTAGACAGCAGACTTGAAAGAGCTTTTCTGGAGACCAAAAATGTTTCCGGATAATTACCGGATATCGTTGCCATTGCATTTACATATTTATCTTCATCTGGAAAGAAAGACATCACTTGTATGCGGTCATCCTTTTCCATTACAAAACGTTCTTTTAATTTTTTGTAAAGTTTAATTTTTTCCGGTTCATCTTCAACAACTGTACCTGTATAGAGATTATCAAAAAATGGAGAAAACGCATTTTCAGAAAAATTATAATCACTTCCATACGTTGTGATAAGCTCCCTCAGCTTTTCTTCTTTTCCCTGCTTCCAAAATTCCTTCCATCTATCAACATTAGCCTTGCGAGTTTGTTTTGATGGCCAAATCGCAGCAAGGCTTGAAAAATTATCTTCTCCAACCACTGTCTTTGCTTCCCTGTAAATTTTTTCATTAACATTGAGCGCTTCTTCCAAACTTTTCCCTTGCACAACAAAAACTGCTGGATTGGTTTTATTCACCCATATGCTTTGAAATTTTTGTTCTGCTTTAATTATTTCTATTTCACTGCCGTCAAACTGACTGATTTCGCTGTTAAATGAAATTTGTTTGGACAGTATCAGAGCTGTAATCATAAAAATTGCCCAGCATAATACTATGAATTTATCATGTGTTTTTGGTTCTTTTAAGGGGCTCTGATTTAGATGTTCGCCATATTTTTTTACAGTATGTTTTAATCTATTATATTTCCCTTTAATTATAAAATGAGGCAAAATAAACAGAGAACATGCAAGGCACAAAATAATACTGAGAATAGAAAAAAACGCCAGTTGATGATATCCTTGAACGCTGGAGAAGAAAAATGAGGCGAAAACGCTTATGGTTGTTAATGCTCCTATTATCAATGGTTTTACAATACTGTTAACCGCTTCCTGCCCGCTGTCTCCAATCCGTACCGCTGTATAAACGTGAATTCCATAATCAACAGCAATACCTGCAATAACGGCTCCCATTCCGATAATAAAATAGGACAGCTTGTTAAGGATTAAGTTTGATATATTGATGGAAACAATAACAGATACAAGTGGTATTAGAAAAATTATAATTGCACCGAAGTCTCTGAAAACGAGTATGAATAATAGAATAAATGCTGCTGAGGCGATAATCAGCGTCAACCGAATGTCGCGTTTTATTACATCTTCATTACTGACCGTGTGAAGATGTCCGGCAATGATATCTGCTGTAATAAAGTCCGGCAGGATATTTAGACGATCATTTAAATAGGATATCAACTTTCGGGAGCCGAATCCATCTGTGAGATTTACCGGAGTGTCAAGAATAAGCATGGCATGTTTTCTGTCCTTGCTTATAAAATAACCATTCTCAACAGTTACTTCATAGCCGACAGAAGAATAGATTTTTTGCAGCGAACGCAGAATGTTTGAGTATATCCCAAGTGGATCAGATCGAATAAAAGGAATTATAAGTGTGCTTGCCGGGGTTAAAAATTGCCTGTAATTATTTTGTAAACTTTCTTTTACTCCTGAAGGATTTATTTGTTTTTCAATCAGTAATAAATTTTGTTTGTCGATAAGTTGAGGAGCATACTTCAGGAGTTCGAGCATTTCTTCCACTAGATTGTTTTCAGAAATTCCGCTTATAACATCAGTAACAAGAGGCGGGCCAAGAGATTCCTTTAGCTTTTTGACAGCATCAATAAGATTTTTTGTCGTATATTCGGAAGATGTTAGGCCAAGAGAGAGAATGACTTTATCCGAAAGATTGGATTCGCGCAGGAAACGGATGCTGCGGTAAACCTCATCATTTCCGGGAAGCATCAGTTCGATATTATTATCAAAACTAATTGATTTGAGTCCGATAACTGCTGCGATAATTATAGCTGCTGCCAGAACGGCGACCAGCCATTTGCTTCGCTGAATACTGCCATATAAACGAAAAAAATAATCATCGAACACGCGGTTGAACCTCCCAAGCCGCGGCTTCAAGAGGAGTATTTAACTGCGTATTGACGAATGTAAGGAGTGTGCTGTTACTGCTCTTTTCTTTGATATATATCTGGTGAATATAACGTTCATCATCCCTGAAAATAACTGTTACGCTTTCAATGACATTGCTGACTATTGTATTTTTTTTAGGAATAAATTTAAGGGAAACAGGGTTTCTTTTAAGTATAATTATGTTGTAATCTTCTGTCATTGAGGTGTATTTGCCTGAAAACCAGTCTTTCATTTGTGAAATTGCAATCTGAAATGCAGGATTTTTAGAAAGAGATATTTTCTGAATTTTTTTCGTGTTTTCATCCCATTGAGATAGAATGTCGCCTTTTATAACCATGGAATAGCTTAAAGGCTCTATAATATGCCAGGCAAACAGTTCAGGTTTTTGAAGAAATATCATTCCTTTCAGTATGATTTTTTTTTTAAATACAGCGAGTTCTTTTTCCTGAACAAACTCGGTTTTTAGTGTACGTATTTCAGATGTTTTATCTTCCAGTCTGTGAAGGACTTCGTATAAATCCGGAGCAAGGTTTTTATGTGTTTTAATGCCGGATGTTTCAGCATAACAATAGTTAGCTGGAATAAATAAAAACAGGATGAGTAATATAAGGGCTCTTTGCATTCATATATTCCTTCCATTTTAATTCCCGGTACCAGTAGCTTTTTCTTTGTTTGTTTCAGAATTATGCCAGACTTTTATTTCTCCTTGCGCAAGCACCTCTTCATCCCTGGAAATTGTTCCTCTTATTACACCAAAATCGCCATACCGCGCATATTTGTAAACAGATATTGTCAATTTGTCTCCAACCCTCGATTTTTTTAGAATTTTGAAATTTTTTGCACCCAACAGGAACCCTTCCGGCGCTGACTCTGATATACCTATCTGCTTAAAGCCGTTGAGAGCCGCTATCGATTGTGCCATCATTTCAAGATAAATAGCATCATCAACAATGCCGTCTTCTCCAACAAACAGCATATCTTTTTGTATTGTTACTGATACATCTGCATATCTTTCAGCTACCCTGTCCAGTGTATCAATAACTTTCATCGGGGATTTTTGGGGAATAATTTCATCAACTGCGACAGGCAAATGAACAATTTCCTCCTGCCGGTCAATGTTTTTCCAGCACAAAGGATCTGAAGCAAGATAATCGCCGGTTAATTGATATGCAGCTCCCCGACAGCCATAACAATACTCAGCTTTTTCACAGGTCCTGCAGGGTCCCTTTATTGTATTGAGATGATTTTTTAAATTACAGAGGACCTCGCTGTCTTTTATAATATTTCTGAGCTGTTGGTTACGAATATTGCCTATCGGTATGCCAACTCCAACACAAGGCATAACATTGCCTGTTGATGTAACAAGACAGGAAAACTGGTGACGCAGACATCTGTTCCCAACCAGTGGAGGTTGGGGATCCCAGTCCTGACCATACTCAGCGCGATCAATCTCTGAAATGCTGGTGAAAATATCATAGAGTTCTTTTGGGCTAACATATAACCATTCGTTATGTTTCGCATTTTCTTGAGGCGTAATAATTTCGAAATAGGGGGCTATCTTCTGATCTCTAAGCCACTGCCACATTGTTTCCAGTTCATTAATATTATGCCGACAGATAATCGTACTGACAGCGAGGAACTTTTCTTCCGAAGGATATCCCACCTTTTTTAAATTATGTAGAGCTTGTTGAATAAGTGTAAAAGCGCCCTTTTTCCCAGCAAGTGTATCCTGAATATTTTCATTAAATGAATTCATTTTTAAAACAACACGTACGTTGTTATCATATAATTGCTTTGCAAATTCTTCATTAATCATGGTCCCATTTGTAAATATTTCTACTTCTAAATTCTGTTTTCTGATAAACTGTATTATATCCAGGAAGTCTGGATATAATGTCGGTTCACCTCCAAGAATAATAATTTTCCTTGCTCCCATGTCTTTTGCCTGAAGGATGACATTGCATATTTCTTCTCTGGAAAGTTCATTCTCAGGATATGAATTATGCGGCACATAACAGTAAGGACAGCGAAAATTGCAATGCAGGCTTAATTCAATCTCCATTGAAAGAAGCCTTCCGTTTTTAACAGCGTCTTCAATCTGTTCAATTGGGAATTCAAAATTAGGGATTCTGCTATGGCAGCTAGCCATTATATATATCTCCTGTTTGGTCTAATGGAAATCATGCTTTCTATTACACTATTTTGATTTTGGAATGTGGATTTATTCGATTTTGGATTTTAGATTTCGGAATTCGGATTTAAGGTATTCTATTTATTTTATAAAAAATGGTTGAGCGAAGAGATACAACAAATCCGCATTCCGCATTCCGCATTCCGCAATCCTTAGCCTATCTCCTGTCTATGAAACGAACAGGTTTTCTCGACTCCGGAGTGTATACCTGCTGCGCTATTTTTTCTTTACTGGTAATTACAACTGTCGGCTTAACTCTTAGTTTTGCCTGAAGTTTATTCTGTATTATTTTGCTATCACAAGAATTTTCTTTCACGCTAACATATATATTTATGTTATCGGACAAATCGGTTTCACTGGATACTATAATATAATAATCGTCAATGCCATTAATTTCTTCCAGAGCTGAATATATCGACTGTGGATATACAGTGGTGCCGCGAACTTTCATCATTTGT